>JACPPQ010000142.1 GCA_016190925.1 Chloroflexota bacterium
ATCCAGTGGGGAAGTGGAGTATGGATTCTCCTTCTGCTGAAGGATTGGAATGGTAAATAGGTTATTTTCTAAGTAAATTCAAATGACCTGAATCAAAAATTCAAAAAGTTTGGTCATTTGGATTTAACACAAACGTAATAAATAAAGTTTAATCACCCTGTCTTTGCGAGACCCGCCCGCCGAAACACGCCATCGAAAATAGAATTTGTAGGGGCGACCCCCTGTGGTCGCCCAAGACAGGGCAATATTTTCACCCTCCGCTCTTCAGGAACAGGATTCCCAGGGGCGGCAGGGTAAGAGTAAGCGAGTGGGGACGGTTGTGCCACGGCATGGATGACGCTTCGACCCTCCCCTTGTTGCCGTGTCCCTTTCCTCCGTATTCCGCAGCATCGCTGTTCAGCAATTCCCTCCATACCCCCCCACGCGGCACCCCCACGCGGTAATCGAAGCGCGGCACCGGTGTGAAGTTGCAGGCAATCAAAATGACGTCCCCCGTCGAGCGTCCCTTGCGCAGGAAAATGATGACGCTGTGTTCAGCGTCCGTCCCGTCAATCCACTCGAAGCCGGCCGGCTCGCAGTCAGCCTCATGGAGAGCCGGTTCGCTGCGGTAAGCGGTATTCAGGTCGTTCACCCATTTTTGCAGGGTCTGGTGCGGAGCATAAGCCAGCAGGTGCCAGTCCAGGCTGCTATCATAGTTCCACTCCCGCCACTGCCCGAACTCGCCGCCCATGAAAAGCAGCTTTTTGCCGGGCTGGGCATACATGTAGCCCAGAAGAAGCCTCAGGTTGGCGAACTTATGCCAGTGGTCTCCGGGCATCTTGTTCAGCAACGACCCTTTCATGTGCACCACCTCATCGTGGGAGAGGGGAAGAACGAAGTTTTCATAAAAAGCGTAGAGCGAGCGAAAAGTGATGTCATTCTGGTGGTATTTCCGGTGGACAGGGTTTTTGCTCATGTAGCTCAGTGTATCATGAATCCACCCCATGTCCCATTTGAGGCCGAAGCCCAACCCGCCCACATGGGCAGGACGGGAGACCAGCGGCCAGGCGGTGGACTCCTCCGCGATGGTCTGAACGCCGGGATAGTTCTTATACACCTCCGTGTTGAAGCGCCGGAGAAGACTCATGGCTTCGAGGTTTTCATGCCCGCCGTATTTGTTGGGTATCCACTCGCCGGGCTTGCGGGCGTAGTCCAGGTAGAGCATGGAGGCAACCGCATCCACTCGCAGCCCGTCGATGTGGTAGTGGTCCAACCAGAACATGGCGCTGCTCATTAAGAAGCTGCGCACCTCATGGCGACCGTAGTTGAAGATGAGGCTCTGCCATTCTGGATGGAATCCCTGCCGTGTGTCGCTGTGCTCGTAAAGATGGGTCCCGTCGAAGTAACCAAGCCCGTGCTCGTCGCAGGGAAAGTGTGAAGGCACCCAGTCCAGGATGACGCCGATGCCGTGCTGGTGCAGGTAATCGACCAGGTACATGAAGTCCTGGGGAGCGCCCCAGCGGCTGGTGGGCGCAAAGAATCCCGTAACCTGGTATCCCCACGAAGCGCCCAGCGGATGCTCCATCACAGGCATGAACTCGACATGGGTAAAGCCCATGCGATTCAGATATTCGGTCAGCCTGGGGGCAAGCTCCCGGTAGGTAAGCCAGCGGTTCCCTTCTTCAGGCACGCGCATCCATGACCCGGCATGCACCTCGTAGATGGCGACAGGGGCATCCAGCGCGGTGCGCCGCTGCCGTTCCTTCATCCACTCCTCGTCGTTCCAGGAATAGTCCAGGTCCCAGACCCTGGAAGCGGTGCGGGGCGACACTTCATGATAAAACCCGTAGGGGTCGGTCTTGTCAACCTCATATCCGTTATGCCGGGAGACTATGTGGTACTTGTAACGCGTGCCCTTGTCCACTCCGGGGATAAAGCCTTCCCAGACACCGGACGGTCCCTTTAGAGCCAGGGGATGGCTGGACTTGTTCCAGCCGTTAAACTCGCTGATGACAGACACCTGCGCGGCGTTGGGCGCCCATACCGCAAAGTATGTTCCCTTCACCCCGTCCCGCTCCAGCAGGTGCGCCCCCAGTTTCTGGTAAAGGCGGTAATGTGAGCCCTCGTTGAAGATGTAAAGGTCGTCCTTGGTGAGCAGGCTTATATCATGCCGCACCGGAGAGCTTTTCGTTGCCTTTTCATTGTCTTTTTGAGCCATTTTCGACACTTCCTTGCTTCCGCTGCCGGTCTGTCTCGTGCAGCAGAGATTTGACATCCGGTAGCTGCGTGAACTCTTCCAGCGAATATCTCGCCTTGCGCCGCCAGTTGGGACGTTCCTGGCATGTGCCCGGCGTATTCTGCGGCTGTGTTTCCAACCAGAGGTCTTCCAGGTTTACCAGAACATTGTAGGCCTGGCCCCGGCCGAGAAATCCCGTGATAGCCATCAGTACAGTTCTCAATTTTGAAGAATCAATCTCCCAGCCCATGTTTTGCAGGAATCTGGCCAGTGCCTCCAGGAGTGCCCTGCGCTTTTCCTGCTCTTGCCGCACGTCTGTTTCAGAGAGCAGCCCCAACCTGGCTCGCTCTTCGATGTCGAGTCCCTGCCAGAAGGCTGCGAAAGGCGGCATATCGTGGGTGTTGAGTCCGGCAACCATGTTGGGCTCGATGGGACGAAGTACGCTCCGGTCGTTCGGGTCGATTTCGTACTGAACGATATACATGCGCTGCAAGCCGTGGCGGGACATGGCCGGCCTGACCTCCGGGGGTACCGTGCCCAGGTCTTCTCCCACAATCACGGCCTCATTGCGCTGCGATTCCAGGGTGAGGAGGGCATATAGCTCCTCGGCGGGGTAGCGTACATAAACCCCGTCTTTTGCCTCCATGCCCTTCGGCACCCAGAACAGGCGGTGCAAGCTCATCACATGGTCGAGGCGCAGGATGCTGGCATATCTGAGATTATGTGCCAGGCTCGCAATGAAATACTGGTAATTTTGCGCTCGCAGCCTTTGCGGGTGCATCGGCGGGAACTGCCAGTTTTGCCCGTGTATGAAGAAAGAATCCGGTGGCGCTCCGGCTGATGCTCCTTCGACAAACAGTTCCTGGTTCCGCCACACGTCGTAGCCGTCGGGATGCACACCGAGCGGCAGGTCGAAATACAGGCCGATGCTATTGGCGTGCGCTTTTTCGGAAAGCGCATCCAGCTGGCGGGAGGCAAGCCACTGCGCATAGAGGTGATAGCGTCTGGCTTCTTCATTATAATCCCCCTCACGCACCGTCCCTTGCCGGAGAAGTTCAGGCCAGGAACGCCATGATATTCCGTGTTTCTCACCGGCGGCGCGGAAACGGGCATATTCTTCTACTTCGGGATGTTCGGTGGTGAAGCGTTGGAATGAGAGAAAGTTGTCGGAAAAACCGGAAAAGAAACAACGTGAGAGTTCTTCCAGAACGCGCCGTTTGAGCGCCATCTGGCGGGGATAATCAACCAGCGGTAATTTGCGTATGCTCTCAATCTCATCATGAAAAGACGGCGTTCCGATGATACTCTGTGCCGCGGGGCATTTCTCCATTTCCGGCGCTTTGGTAACATCGATGTAAAACTCGTTCCACATCAGGCGGCTCACAGGGGTATATGGACTGGAAAGCTCGTCTGAAAGGGCGGCGAGGAAAGGCAATGTGGCTACCACGTTGCCCCCCAGACTGGAAACCCACGTGGCCAGATTTTCCAGGTCTGAAAAATCGCCGCTTCCCCAGCTTGTCCGGCTGTGAAGCGCATAAAGCGGAAGAAAGGCCCCCCACCCACAGCTTGCCGGATTTTGGTAGGCTTTCTGCGGGGCCGCGATGACCATCGCCTCCGATGTCTTTCCCGGAGCTTCCAGGATGAAGCGGTGATAGCCGGACGGAATTTTCCCCGGTGAAGGCAAGCCTTTTGATACGTATTTCTCGCCATCCACATCGGTGGTTTGCAGGGTAGGTAACTCGCTTGCAGACCACTTCCATCTCCGCCACTCTCCGTTTTCCAGCTCCAGGTGTCCGGCAAGAGAGGCATCAGATAGATAAGAGGGCAGCTTTACCTGCACCGGGCTTGTTTCAGCCTCCCATACAACTATTACCGGTTCGAGCATCTGCCGCCAGTAGGACAACCGTTTTTCTTGTATGGCCGAAGGCGCATCCGCGATGGTCGACAGAGGAGCCCCCATCGATTTCAGCACCGCCAGCAGCGACTCCTCGGAAGCCTGCTGCTCGCGGCCACTGATATCATAATAGGCGGTCAGGACGCCGTAGAGGTGTGCCAGTTCATGAAGTTGGGTGTCAGCCGTCATCTTCTTCCATTGCCACGAAAATAATCGATTTCCTCTCCCTTGATGGGATTCATCCTAAAGGACTCTTCCTGAAGGAGAGGTTAGAGCCTGACCCGGACTTGATACGGGGGTGAACCCGTACCTGATACGAGGGTCAATGCCCTGTCCGCCTCTGGCGGGCGGAATTGCTTTACTAAGGCACATTAAATTCCATTATACCCTAATTCTGGCTTTGAGTGATAAAGGCTGAATCAAGACCGATGCGGAGTCTTTCCCGGATTTACCTGGAAAATACCCTTTTCCCCATTCCTTCGAAAATAGAATTTGTAGGGGAGACCCCCTGTGGTCGCCCAAGACAGGGCAATATTTTCATCATTTGCGGGTCCGCCTCAGGCTGATGACGAATTGTTAAGATATCCTTAAATTAAAACCCCCATTTCCCAAAAGGAGAGACGTCTCCCTTTCGTAAAGGGAGATTGAGAGGGATTTTAAACATTATACAATTACAACTATGTGCCATCATTTAAAGCGTTTGTTGGTGTTAATTATTTTCATCATTCGCGGGTCCGCCGTAGGCGCATGACTGATTACTTAGAAAACAAAAGGGGGAGGCCTCTTCGACCTCCCCCTTTGAGCATCCTTCAGTTTGAGAGTTTTAGAAGCTACAGTTCGGGGTCTGCCGGAACGGTGGTGGGCACTTCATAAAAGCGCAGCTGCGCCAGTTTCAGGCCGTTGTTATTGTACTCCCAGAAATACTGGTATGCTGCATCGCCGAACAGTGGAAGCCTGTCCAGGTCTCCATCCCCGTCAAGGTCCGCCCAGATGTACAGCAGCTCTTTGGTTACATTGACAAAGCTCGATTTTCCGGTACCGCGTACCAGCACCATGTTTTCAGTCGAATACCAGGTTGTTCCGTCTGCGTCCACGACATACGGTGTTGTCGTTGATGACCCGCCCGGTTTGCCGAGCGCCCGCGCATAAACGGAGTACAGGGTAGTCCCGTCGTTATCCGGGTCGGGATTGGGTAGCTGGAAGCTGGCCTTGCCATCGGTCCCATTGGCATCCAGGACCTGGAAATCTCCTTCTTTCAGTGAAATGCTGACTTTGCCCTGCAAGGGGACGAAGATGCGGTGGCCGTTATTGCCGGTCATATCCGCCGTCTTCTGCTTTGGAACGCCGATAATGTTGAGATTATAGTGTGCTCCGCTGGGTGCACCGTTGCCTGTGCCGGCAAAAACCGGCGCCGCATTCAGGGCTACCAGCATCAGTGTCAGTGCTATTACAATTACCTTTTTCACCTTTTTTCTCCTTTCTGATTTTGAGTAGCGGACCTATCCGCCGTTCGCCTATTCAATGTATTTAGCCTTAGCAGAGGGGGAGGCCTCTCTGCCTCCCCCTTTTTACAGTTTCTTCGATTCTATCCTTACCTGATGAACTCCGTTGTTGCCACGGGGTAGAACCGTATCTGCAATAGCTTTGTGCCGTCGTTGGTGATGGTCTGCTTTTGCTCAACGATATCGGCGATGTTGAAAATCCATTCGTTATTGTAGAATGTGGCCAGTCCCAGTGCCGCCATATCAGTGAGCCAGTTCTCCAGCTCCGCGGGGTCGATGATGCCGTTTCCGTTGCCGCCGTTCAGCGGGTCGTCGTAGGAAATCGGCACATCGTATTCATTGATGATTCCGTCCGGGACTCCATCCGCCCCGCTGGTATCCAGGCTGGCATCACAGACCCAGCCGGTCCACAAGAAAAGGCCGGTAATGTCCACTGCCTTGGACTTCCCCTTTCCCGTGGTTGCATTGGGGTCGAACCTCACCAGCCCTGCGCTTGTTAGCTCGTATACGCCGCCGGTAGTGACCAGTCCCAGTGCAAGCAAAGCATCGGGGTTGGTCGGGTCCTCGTAGTAGTTGTAGACCGAGGGGACCGGATTCGGAGTCAGTATTATGGTGCTGGGTTCCCCATTCTTCCCGTTGTTCGGCTTGCCGTGGATTCGAGCAAAGACGTAGTAGCCCTCGGCCTGGTAGGGTAGCTGTACCAGAGCAGGGTCGTTATCGAAGGCTTCAGCATAGGGGTCAAGAGCGCTTAACTCCGTTAGCCCCGACCGGTTGTCTGAGCGTATGGTCAGTGTCGAGTCGCCGTACAGGCTGACAAACACCGAGTTTCCACCCGTGGCAGTGGGGTCGGCGGTGAACGTGGCCGGGTCCTTGCCATGGACATTCAGGTTGAAGTGTGCTCCGCTGGGGTAACCGTTGCTTATCTGGATAACCTGCTGCGGTTTGCCCGCCAGTGCAGGAGTTACGCTTGTAGCCAGCAGTGCCAGTGTCATCCCCAGCATTTGTGCGGCTCGTTTGTATTTCATGAATTTCTCCTCTTAAATTTTTGTGCAGGCGTGTGACGCCGGGAACATCTTTAGATTATGGGCTCAACGGGAGCCGGCTCTTCAGCCGCTATGGTGACAGAGAAGAACATCGCCCAGTTCTTTGCCGGAGGTATCGGGTCGCCTTCGGCCCAGGCGCTCTCTTCCACGTAGACCTGGTTTCCTTCCTCATCCAGTACCGGGTTACCTGCTTCGTCTAGGACAGGTTGCTGCAAGGCGGCCTGGGCAGCCAAGAAGATGGTGTCACCCGCGGCTATTCCCAGCTGGCTGAGGGATATCTGGTATGAGTCTTCGGTTACGCCTCCCAGGTCCTCATGCTTGAAGGGGAACCTCCCGGGTGCGCTCTTTGTCGGTGCCGTTGCGCTGGCATAGAGGTGGGTCTCGGTCATCTGCCATCCATCCACTGTGCTGTAGGTCACCACCAGCGTATCTCCGTCAACAGCTACAGTGACATTTCCGGCATTAACGTTGAGGTTGTCCGCCCACAGAGTGACTTCAGAAAGGGGGGTCTGGGAGGTGGCAGGGACGGCAATAACGCCGAACATACTGACAATGATTAAGGCTGCTATTAATAACTTTTTCATTTTACTCCTCCTTTTTTCTTCCACAGCAATAAGAATTCTCCGGTGTGTTTTTGCTCTGAAGTCACCCCCTTTCAACGCTGGCTGGCGGCTTTCGGATGGAGGCTGTATCCCATCTTGAAAATACTTACCGGTTGTTTCATAATGAAACACGAAGGCAGCGGAAAACTGGCCAGCCAGTCAGTTCATCTTTAAGCCTTCAAACGGGCGACCTCTCAACAGGTCGCCCTTCAAATTTTCCTCTTTAACTTAAAAAAAAATGTTTGCCCTGCTTTGTTACCGTTCTTCCGGGGGTACTA
>JACPPQ010000133.1 GCA_016190925.1 Chloroflexota bacterium
CGACAAAGCTCAGGACAGGCCCTGCGCCCCTTCTTCACTAAAGTTACGAAGGGCAAGCAGGCGCAGGGCGTTTACTTATGTAAAACCGGGAGAAATCTGATAACAAGCGCCAGATTAAGTGGTCCATAAGCCGTTAGAACAGGCCAAAACACCACGCTAAATCTTGAAAACGCCAAGAAAGCCGGCCCAACAAAGTTACAAAAAACCAATCGCTGGTTTTGGGTATCCTTCAGGACAGTGACAAATTCCTCCGACAGTTGTATGATGAAAATTGCAGGGGATTTTTTGCCGCTCATCCCCGCAGTTGACAGCCAATTCAAAATTATGTTAGACTTGAAAGTTATTGCTTTGAAGCTGAGAATAAAGATTTAGCTGAGTTTCTGGCTAAATCTTCATAGTCACCGTTAGAGTGGATGAGCTTCGGCTCATCCACTCAAATTGTGGGACAGGGAGAAAAGAAATTGCCGACGATTAATCAGTTGGTCCGCAAGGGCCGGGGTAAGCTGACCAAGAGGACCAAGGCGCCAGCTCTGGGTGTCAGCTATAATGCTTTGAAGAATAAGGTGATAAAGGGAGCCGGCTCGCCTCAAAAGCGGGGGGTCTGCACCCAGGTCAGAACGATGACTCCCAAGAAACCGAATTCGGCACTGCGGAAGATAGCCAGGGTGCGCTTGACCAACGGAATAGAGGTAACCGCCTATATTCCCGGCGAGGGCCATGAGCTACAGGAGCACTCTGTGGTCTTGATTCGCGGTGGCAGGGTGAAAGACCTGCCGGGCGTTCGTTACCACATTATTCGCGGAGCGCTGGATACCAGCGGGGTGGCTAACCGCCGCCAGGGGCGGAGTCGCTACGGAGCCAAACAGCCTAAAGCCGCAGTTGAAGAATCCTGAGGCAAGGAGCTAACAAGATGCCAAGACGGGCACACATCGATAAAAGAATAGAACCGGTTGATGCGGTCTACCGCAATGAAGTGGTAGGCAAGATAATCAACAGGTTAATGAAAAACGGTAAGAAGAGCACCGCCGAACGTGTCATCTATGATGCCTTGAGGATTATCGAGGAGAGAGAGAAAAAGGACCCGGTCAGCGTCCTTGAGCAGGCGGTAAAGAATGTGGTACCCCTGCTCGAGGTGAAAGCCCGCCGTGTCGGCGGCGCTACGTACCAGGTACCCGTGGAAGTCCGCCAGGACCGCGGCTTTTCCCTGGGCATACGCTGGATGTTGAAGTCCAGCCAGGCCAGAACAGGCAAGTCCATGGCTGAGAAGTTCGCCGCTGAAATCACCGATGCCGCAAAAGGCCAGGGAGCGAGCATCAAGAAGCGTGAAGATACTCACAAGATGGCAGAGGCCAACAGAGCCTTTGCCCACTATAGATGGTAAATGGGAAGGAATGGCTAATAACATAGCTCAAGTGAAGCATTATGGTAATAACTCCGACAACACTTAAGAATAAACCTATGACTACGTCCGAACGTTTCCCCTTAGAGCGTATACGGAATATCGGCATCATCGCCCACATCGATGCTGGCAAGACCACCACCAGCGAGAGGATTCTCTTTTATACCGGCCGCACCTACAAAATTGGAGCGGTGGATGAGGGAACGGCGGTGCTGGACTGGATGGAGCAGGAGAGGGAGCGTGGTATCACCATTACCTCGGCGGCTACCACCTGCCAGTGGCACAACCACCGTATAAACCTCATCGATACCCCCGGGCACGTGGATTTCACGGCAGAGGTCGAACGCAGCCTCAGGGTACTGGACGGCGGCGTTGTGGTCCTCGATGCGGTAGCCGGTGTTGAAGCCCAATCCGAGACGGTGTGGCGGCAGGCTAACCGCTATCATGTGCCGCGGATTTGTTTCGTGAACAAGATGGACCGCGTTGGTGCAGACTATTACAATACCATCGCGATGATAGAGAAACGCCTCCAGGCAACGCCCCTGCCGATACAACTGCCGCTGGGCAAAGAAGAAACGTTTCGTGGCGTGATTGATTTGATAGAGAACAAAGCCTGGACATTCATTCAAGATGCCCAGTCCCCTTCGGAACCGGTGGAAGTCCCTGTGCCGGAGTCTGACCGGGCGGAGTGTGCCAAATTCCGTGAGAAGCTGATTGAAAAGCTGGCGGAACTCGACGACCATATTATGGTAGCCTATCTTGAGGGCAAGGAAGTCACCATCTCCGAGCTAAAAGAAGCCTTGAGAAGGGTGACGCTGGCCAACAAAGGTGTTCCCGTTCTCTGCGGCACTTCTCTGAGAAATAAGGGCGTCCAGCCATTGCTTGATGCCGTCATCGATTATCTTCCATCTCCCCAGGATACCCCGCCTGTAGCCGGTATAGACGCACGGTCCGGTGCTCCGGTTACACGTCCAGCCAACGATGATGCCCCCTTTTGCGCCCTCGCCTTCAAAGCGGTGGCAGACCCGTTCATGGGCAGGCTGGTATATATCAGGGTATATTCCGGTCAGGTAAAGACTGGAACACAGGTGCTCAATTCCACCCGGGGCAAGCGTGAACGCATTGGTCGACTGGTATTAATGCATGCCAACCACCGTGAGGACATCACCGGGACAGAAACTGGCGCCATCGTAGCCTGCCTGGGACTTAAAGACACTTTTACCGGCGATACGCTGTGTAGTTCTGAGCACCCGATTTTACTGGAATCTATCCGTTTCCCCGAACCGGTACTTAGCGTTGCCATAGAACCTAAGACCAGGATGGACCAGGACAAGATGTTTGATGGTTTACAGAAGCTTACCGATGAAGACCCCACTTTCAAGGTAGCGCATAACCAGGAAACGGGACAGACGATTATATCCGGTATGGGAGAGTTGCACCTGGAAATTCTGGTAGACCGCTTGCTCAGGGAGTTTGGCGTTGGGGCTAAAGTCGGTCCACCGCAGGTGGCTTACAGAGAGACCATAACCAAGAAGGCGAAGGCGGAAGGTAGATTTGTACGGCAGAGCGGCGGACGCGGCCAGTACGGAGATATCTGGCTTGAGGTGGAACCTCTGGAGCGTGGCGCCGGCTACCAGTTTGTGGATGAGGTCAAAGGCGGTAACGTGCCCAGAGAGTTTATTGTAGCCGCCGAGGCTGGCATCAGGGAAGCGTTGAACGTGGGAGTGCTCGCCGATTATCCTGTGGTTGACATCAAAGTGACCGCTGTGGATGGCAGCTACCATGAGGTCGATTCCTCACAGATGGCCTTCAAGATGGCTGGTTCGATAGGTCTGAAAGAAGCGGCCCGAAGGGCGGGGCCAGTCCTCCTTGAACCTATTATGCGACTCGAGGTGGTGACCCCCGGTCAGTTTATGGGCGACATTATAGGCGACCTCAATTCCAGGCGTGGACATATCGAGACCATTGAGACGCAACAGGCTGGAACGTGCATCATCCGTTGCTTGATACCGCTTTCAGAGACTTTCGGTTATGCTACCACTGTAAGGTCGCTGACTCAGGGCAGGGCAACACACTCCATGGAACCCCATAGCTACCGGCAAGTGCCCGCCGACGTGGCAAACCAGATAACGGGCAAAACTACGGAGGTTAAATAAAGGTACTTCATATGGCTAAGCAGAAGATTCGCATCAAGCTGAAGAGCTTCGACCACAAGATTCTGGACCTGTCCGCCGAGCAGATTGTGCAGGCAGTGGAACGCACGGGGGCGGTCATCGCCGGCCCGGTGCCTCTGCCGACGCACATCGAGAAGTTCAGCATTATCCGCTCCACCTTCATAGATAAGGACTCGCAGGAACAATTTGAGATACGCACCCATAAGCGCCTTATCGACATTGTTGAGACCACCTCCAAGACCATCGATGCCCTGACCAAGCTGGAGCTACCCTCCGGGGTGGATATAGATATTAAGCTGTAAGACAGGACGATAATAACATGATTCAAGGAATTATCGGCAAGAAACTGGGGATGACCCAGGTATTCAAAGAGAAAAGCGGCGAGGTGGTGGGAGTAACCGCCATCGAAGCTGGCCCGTGCACGGTGGTACAGCTCAAGACCGCGGATAAAGATGGGTATAACGCTGCCCAGCTCGGCTTCGGACAGGCGAAGAAACTCAACTCGCCTGAGCGCGGGCATCTCAAAGAGTTGGGGCAGTTCAGGTATCTCCGGGAATTCAGGCTGGATGATGTTCAGGGTGTAGAAACGGGACAGAAGGTGGATGTCAGCATGTTCAAAGCCGGAGATTTGATTGACGTTACCGGCACCTCCAAGGGCAAGGGGTTTGCCGGTGTGGTCAAGCGCCATCATTTTGCCGGCGGTTTAAAGACACACGGGCAGTCTGACCGTCACCGCGCCCCGGGTGCCATCGGCTCCACAACGTCCCCTGGCCGGGTGTGGAAAGGGACGCGGATGGCCGGCCGCCTGGGTGATGACAGGGTAACTGTGCGCCGACTGCAAGTTGTGGAGGCATACCCGGAGCGCAACCTGCTTCTGGTTAATGGAGCAGTGCCGGGCGCTGCCAAAGGTCTTCTGTTGATTAAGAAATCGGTCGGGGGTAAGTAGAAGTGCAAGTTCCTGTTTACAACCTCGCCGGTGAGGTAGTCAAGAATATCGAGATAGACGAATCCGTTTTCGGCGTTCCTGCGAATGAATCGGTAGTACACCAGGCGGTACTGCGGCAGCGAGCAAATGCCCGCCATGGAACTGCTGATACCAAGACCAGGGGTGAGGTTGCCGGCAGTACCAAAAAGCTCTTCCGACAGAAGGGCACCGGGGAAGCCCGCGCCGGCAGTATGAAGTCGCCACTGCGTAAGGGAGGGGGAACCGTCTTCGGTCCTCATCCGCGCAGCTACAGACAATCGATGCCAAAGAAGATGCGCCGGTTAGCGCTCAGATGCGCGCTTTCAGCCAAGGCCGGTGATGGTGAGTTGCTGGTGCTCGATCGCCTTCAACTGGAGAAGCCCAGGACCAGGGATATGGAGCAGATTCTGGGCACACTTGGCGTAGGCTCTACTGCCCTGGTGGTTACTGAGAGTCCGGAAGAAAACGTGATTATATCAGCCCGCAACCTGCCCGGTGTCTGGACGTTGCCAGCCAGCCTGCTCAACGTGGTCGATATCCTCGGCCACAAACAGCTGCTCATGACCGAGGCAGCAGTGCGCAAGGTTGAACAGCTATGGGGACTGGAACCGTCCCAGAGGGAAAACAATGCATCTTTATGAAGTATTGCGCCGTCCGCTCGTAACTGAAAAGAACACCGACCTGCAGGCCCAGGGCAAGTACAGCTTTGAGGTGGCCAGGGGAGCCAATAAGCATCAAATCAAAGAGGCCGTGGAAACCGCATTTAGTGTAACGGTACTCTCGGTCAACGTGTTGAACTTGCCGGGGAAAAAGCGCCGGGTCGCCAAAGGGTGGGTAGAAACCTCTCCCACCAAGAAGGCAGTGGTCACACTGAAACCGGGTGACAGCATACAGTTCTTTGAGGGCGCATAGAGCCAAGGAGGAGCCTGAGTGGCACTGAAAACATATAAGCCGACCTCTCCCGGCAGGCGGGGCATGACCGGCGGTACCTTTGAAGAAATAACCAAAAGCAAGCCAGAGAAAGCCCTGCTTGTATCGCTCAAGAAGAACGCCGGGCGCAACAATCAAGGCAAGGTAACAGTCCGCCACCGGGGTGGCGGAGCCAAGCGCAAGATACGCATTATCGATTTTAAGCGAGATAAGCTCGGCGTGCCGGGCAGGGTAGCGGCCATCGAATATGACCCGAACCATTCGGCAAACATCGCGCTGATATTCTATGCCGATGGCGAGAAGCGCTATATTCTTGCGCCGTCCGAACTGCATGTGGGAGACACCATCAAGGCAGGAGAGGGCGCCGAAATAAAGGCGGGAAACGCTTTGCCTATGGGGCTGATGCCCAGCGGCACGGTGATTCATAATATAGAAATGCAGCGGGGCAAGGGCGGGCAGATGGTGCGGAGCGCCGGTGTTTCAGCCCAGCTGATGACCAAGGAGGGCGAATATGTGCTCATTCGTCTGCCCTCCGGCGAGATGAGGCGAATACGCAGCGAATGTTATGCCACTGTCGGACAGCTTGGAAATGCGGAGCACCGCAGCATCAAGCTGGGTAAGGCAGGTCGCAGCCGGTGGCTGGGCATACGACCGACGGTGAGGGGCACGGTAATGTCTCCGCGTGACCATCCGCATGGCGGCGGGGAAGGTAAAACCCCGAGAGGGCTACCCGGCCCCAAGACCAAATGGGGAAAGCCGGCGTTGGGCTATAAAACTCGCAAGAACAAACCTTCGGACAAGCTAATCGTTAAACGTAGAGGAAAGTAGGCAACATGTCGAGGTCAACCAAGAAGGGGCCTGCCGTAGACCCCAAGCTGATGAAGAAAGTGGATGCGGTCATCCGCTCCGGCCAGAAAACGGTAATAAAGACCTGGGCGCGCTGGTCTACAATCATGCCCGAGATGGTGGGGATGACTATCGGAGTGCATGACGGGCGGAGGCACGTGCCTATCTACATCACGGAGAACATGGTGGGTCACAGGCTGGGAGAGTTTGCCATAACGCGGACCTTCAGAGGTCACGGAGGCAAAGCAGAGAAAGCTCCAGCTGCCTAGTATAGAAAGTTTAAGCAACGGATATAAGAATAAATGGAAGTAATGGCAATAGCAAGAAATACCGGTATACCATCTCTCAAAATGCGGCTTTTGGTCGATACTGTGCGGGGCAAGAAAGTCAGCGATGCATTGGCGATATTGGCTTTCACGCCAACGCCTACGGCCAAGATTCTGGCCAAGGTGATAAAGTCAGCGGCAGCTAATGCGGAGAACAACTACCAGATGTACCCGCAGAACTTGAGGATTGTGAAAATCTTTGCTGACGAGGCGCGGACCCTGCGAAGGTTCCGGGCCGGGCCTCGCGGGAGAGCGAAGCCCATCCTCAAACGTTCGAGTCATGTTACAGTAGTCGTTGCTGAGCAACAGGAGGCATAATTGGGGCGCAAGGTTCATCCTACAGGTTTTAGAATCGGTGTGATACGTGACTGGCAGGCAAGATGGTACGCAGATAAGCATTATGCGGACTTTTTGCAGGAAGACCTGAAACTCAGGAAGGCCATTCAGGGCAAGTATACCGATGCCGGCATCTCCCGGGTGGAGATTGACCGCCAGGCGAACAGGGTGTCAGTTACCATCCACACCGCCCGCCCTGGCATTGTGATTGGGCGGGGAGGACAGAGGGTCGATGAAATGCGGGGATACCTTGAGGGCCTGATTGGCAAGAAAATTCAGTTGAATATCCAGGAGATTCATCATCCGGAGCTCGATGCTTTCCTGGTGGCCCGGTCCGTAGCCGACCAGATGGAGCGACGTGTTGCCTACCGCAGGGCGATGAAGCAGGCGATGTTCCGCACCATCCAGGCCGGAGCGAAGGGGGTAAGAGTCAATTGCGCCGGCAGGCTGGGTGGCGCAGAGATAGCACGCCGCCAGACCATGCATGAAGGAAGAGTTCCCCTGCACACGATACGCGCCGATATTGACTATGGCTTTACGGAAGCGCGCACTACCATGGGCCGCATCGGGGTGAAAGTCTGGGTTTATAAAGGAGACATTCTGCCTGAGGTGGCAGCGGTTGAGGAAGTTACCGCACCGGCGGCAGCTGCGGAAGGGGCTCCTATTGAGGCTGCGGCCACAGAAGCTGCGGCTCCGGTTGAAGCCATGCCGGCCGCAACACCCGTGGCGGAAGCGCCACCAGCCGCAGAGCTTGCCTCTCCGGCAGAAGCGAAGCCGGCTGGGGAACCGGCGGAGGCTGGCGAAGCGTCGCCTGCCGCAGAAACAAAACCGAAACCAGCAAGAGCGCCGAGGACCAGGAAAGCGAAACCGGAAACAACGGCGGTAACTGCACCTTCCGAGGAGCCAGAAGCGAAAGCTGCTGAACCAGCGCCATCCGCAGAAGCAGAAGCGAAGCCTGCAAGAGCGCCGAGAAGCAGGAAAGTGAAAAAGGAAGTGGAACCGGAAGCTTCCATGGAGCCGGCGCCAGAGGAGGGCGACAATGCTGCAACCTAAGCGGGTAAAGTTCCGCAAGGTGCATAAGGGACGCCGCGAGGGCTCAGCCCATTCGGGGACAGCCGTTGCCTTCGGAGATTTCGGTCTCCAGGCGCAGGAGTGTGCCTGGCTGACCAATCGCCAGATTGAAGCGGCACGGCGCGCCATGACCCGCTATATCCGCCGCGGTGGAAAAGTATGGATACGGATTTTTCCAGACAAACCGGTGACCAAAAAACCGGCGGAGACCCGCATGGGTGGAGGCAAAGGTACTCCGGACCATTGGGTGGCGGTGGTCAAGCCGGGGAGAATAATATTCGAGATGGCTGGTATTGATGAAAAGGTGGCCAAAGAGGCCATGCGGCTTGCGGCTCACAAGCTTCCGATAGAGACCAGGTTCGTCGCCCGGGAAACTTCAATCATTGCCGGCAGTGAATCTGTAGCAGGGAGTTGATGAAAGTTGAAAATTGAGGAGATAAGGAATCTCGATATCGCGGAACTATCGAAGCAGCTTGAGGCCGCCCATCGTGAGCAATTCGACCTCCGTTTCAAGTTGTCCACCAGGCAACTGGTCAACCACCGCGAGCTCCCGCGGGTCAAGAAGGAAATTGCCAGGCTGAAGACCATAATACGCGAGAAAGAACTTGGTGTAAGGTAGGCGTCACTTAATGGAGAAGAATCGCAAAATCATGATTGGCAAGGTGGTCAGCAACAACATGCAAAAAACCGTGGTGGTCACTGTGGTGAAACCACACCGCCATCCCCTGTATAAAAAGACCCTCAAGAAAACAACCAGGTATAAAGTCCATGATGAAAAAAACCAGTGCAGCATCGGGGACATGGTAAAGATTATCGAGTCCCGGCCCCTCTCAAAAGAAAAACGCTGGCGGGTAGCCGAGATAGTGAAGAAGGGCCAGGTGGTAGAGGTTAAACCGGAGGAAGTAGCCTAAATCAAACTTTGGGGTAGAATATCATGATTCAGTCTTTTACCAGACTTAAGGCAGCGGATAACACGGGAGCCCGTCAGATAATGTGCATCGGCGTCCTGACGGGCAGGAGAAGGTACGCCTATTGCGGCGATGTTATTACGGCTACGGTCAAAAAAGCCATTCCCGGAGGGATGGTGAAGAAGGGGGAAGTGGTCAGAGCGGTAGTGGTCCGCACCACTTTCCAGCAGCGGCGGCCTGACGGTTCCTATATCAAATTCGATGATAATGCGGCAGTGATTCTGTCCGAAAAGAACAACCCTAAGGGCACCCGAATATTTGGACCGGTGGCAAGGGAGCTGAGAGAGAAGGAATTTACCAAAATAGTATCCCTTGCACCCGAAGTATTGTGAGTGGTTATGAAAATCAGAAAGAATGATAACGTACTGGTTATAGCTGGCAAGGATAGGGGTAAGAAGGGCAAGGTGCGATTCTCATACCCCGATAAGCAGCGTGTTATTGTCGAGGGCGTCAACTTCATCAAGAGGCACATAAGGGCGGTGGGGCAAGTGAGGCAGGCCGGCATCGTCGAGAGAGAGGCTCCGCTCAGTGTGTCCAATGTGATGCTCCTGTGCAGCAAGTGCAACCACCCTGCTCGCATCGGCTTCCGCATCCTGCAGGATGGGAGGAGGGTGCGCGTCTGCCGCGCCTGCGGAGAGGTGATTGATTAGATGTCTAGCTTAAAGGAAAAGTACCAGAAAGAGGTTGTCCCGGCTCTCACGGAGCGCTATGGATATGGCAATGTAATGCAGGTCCCCACCCTGGAAAAGGTGGTGCTCAACATCGGAATGGGAGAGGCTATTGCGAACGCCAAATCGCTGGAAGCAGCAGAGGGTGATTTAACCACCATAACCGGACAGCACCCCATAATTACCCGCTCCAAGAGGTCCATAGCGGCCTTCAAATTGAGGGCGGGAATGCCCATCGGGATAAAGGTGACGCTGCGGGGAAAGCGCATGTATGCCTTTGTCGATAAGCTGATTAACGCCGTCCTGCCCCGCGTGCGCGAGTTTCAAGGTGTTTCCCGTGACGCCTTCGATGGCAGAGGGAACTATACCCTGGGCGTTAAGGAGCAGATAATTTTCCCTGAAATAGAGTATGACAAGGTGGATAAGGTACGGGGACTGGAAATTATCATAGTTACATCGGCAAAAACGGATGAGGAAGGCAGAAGCCTGCTTGAGATGTTAGGCATGCCTTTCGCAGCCGCTGAGGGTAAGTAAAAATGGCAAAAATTTCAATGATTGTGAAGTCGCAGCGCCCACCGAAATTCAGGGTGCAACAGCATAATCGGTGTCGTCAGTGCGGCCGGCCTCGGGGTTATATCCGCAGGTTCGGCCTGTGCCGAATTTGCTTTCGCCGGCTGGCGCTTGCAGGACAACTTCCTGGTGTAAGAAAGTCTAGCTGGTAGACTGCCAGCGTGCAGAATGAGACGAGGGGGTAAAGGTGACTGTCTCAGATCCAATTGCGGATATGCTAACACGGATACGCAATGCCATTATGGTGAGGCATGATTCTGTATTGATTCCGGCTTCGAAATCGAAGATGTCCATCGCCAAAATCCTCAAGACAGAGGGATTCATTTCAGATTATGAGGTGCTCAACGAGAAGCCGGGGCGAGTGCTAAAGATTCGTTTGAAATACGATGAGCAAAATCAGCCAATCATCTCGGGGCTGGAGCGTATCAGCAAACCGGGGCTAAGGATATATTCCCGGCATAACGAGGTGCCGCGTGTTTACGGCGGCCTGGGAATAGCCATACTCTCCACCTCCAAAGGAGTGATGACCGGCCATCAGGCCTGGCGTCAGAGCATCGGCGGCGAAATCCTGTGCTACGTATGGTGAATCCCGTAAAAAGAAGCTACCAGCCGTCAGCCTCCAGACATGGGGGTGGAGGGACTGATAGCTAATACTCAGGAGATTATGGATGTCTAGAATAGGGCGGATGCCAATAACAGTACCAACAGGCGTGAAGGTGGACATCGGTCAGGGGGGGGTGACAGTTAAAGGCCCCAAGGGAGAGCTACATCGTAGTTTCGACCCCAGCATGTCCATTGCCTTAAAAGAGAATACTTTGATAGTGTCACGTCCCAGCGATGCGAGGGAGCACCGCTGCCTGCACGGGTTGACGCGCAGCCTGCTGGCAAACATGGTGCAGGGCGTGTCCCAGGGTTTCGAGAAGAACCTGGAAATCGTGGGAGTAGGCTACCGGGCGGAAAAAGCCGGGGAAAAGCTGGTGCTCCGTGTCGGCCTTTCCCATACGCTGGAAGTTGCGCCGCCAAAAGGCGTGTCTTTTGCTGTGGAAGGCGTTAACAAGATTAAAGTTATCGGGATTGACAAGGAGGCGGTGGGAGAAACAGCAGCAAACCTGCGTGAGATGCGACCCCCTGATACGTACAAAGGTAAAGGTATCAGGTATCTCGGTGAGAAAGTCCGAATCAAACCAGGGAAGGCTATAGGTAAGAAGAAATAATGGCAAAAGTTGAAACAAGAGAAGCACGCATCAGGAGACATGCCAGGGTCCGGCTCAATCTAAAGGGCACGACGGAAAGACCGCGTTTGTCCGTATTCCGCAGTCTGAATCATGTTTACGCCCAGGTTATTGATGACATCCAGGGGCAAACTCTTGCGTCAGCATCGACTCTCGACCCGGAAATAAAGGGCGAGACGGCGGGTAAAACAAAGACTGACGAGGCCAAGCTCGTTGGGTCTCTGGTTGCCAAGCGGGCGCTGAGCAAGGGCATAAGCCAGGTAGTATTCGACCGCGGCGGGTTCCAGTATCACGGCAGGGTCCAAGCCGTGGCGGATGCAGCCCGCGAGGCAGGATTGAAGTTCTAAGGAGGTTGGCTTAGGCAAGTGAAGGCGCCGATTAGTAAGATAGACCCAACAGAACTAACACTGAACGATAAGCTGGTATACATTAACCGTGTCGCTAAGGTGGTTAAGGGCGGCAAGCGCCTCAGCTTCAGCGCCCTGGTAGTGACCGGTGATGGTGCCGGACATGTGGGCGTTGGCCTGGGCAAGTCCAACGAGGTGCCCGGAGCTATCAGTAAGGCCGGAGCGGATGCGAAAAAGAACCTTGTCAAGGTGCCCATGGTTAATGCTACCATTCCCCATGAGATTACCGTTAAATACCGGGCTGCCGAAGTGTTTCTGAAGCCGGCGGCGCCTGGCACGGGAGTCATTGCCGGCAGTAGCGCCCGAGCTGTTCTTGAAGCGGCTGGCATAAGGGACATCCTGAGCAAGTCCAAGGGCAGCGAAAACCGGACTAACGTGGCTAGAGCCACGATTCTTGCCCTGAGCCAGCTAAGAATGCCCAAAGAAGTAATCGCCAAGCGCAAAGGTATTGTTAAAACTGAAAAGACCGAGGAGTCAGCGACCGGTGGCTAAGTTACGTGTTATCCTTGTTAAGAGCGGTATTGGGTATGCTGAAGACCAGAAGAGGACACTGAAGGCTCTGGGACTACGGCGAATGAACCAGAGTGTAGTCCATGAGGATTCACCTTCACTGCGAGGCATGGTCAGCAAAGTGAGACATCTGGTAAAAGTGGAGGAAAGCTCGTGAGAGAGGACACAATTTCCCCGCCTCCCGGCTCTAACAAGAACCGGAAGCGGGTCGGACGAGGAAACGGCAGCGGACATGGCAACTATTCAGGGTACGGTTGTAAAGGCGAGAAGCAACGCGCCGGACGAGGCCATATGCGCCCGGGTTTTGAGGGCGGGCAGTTGCCATTAATAAAGCGCCTTCCGCACACGCATGGCTTCACTAATAAATTCAGACAGGAGTATAACGTTATTAATCTGGGCCAGCTGAACGTCTTCGAATCCGGCGCCGAGGTAACACTGGAAGCCCTGGCGAAAGCCGGGCTTGTAAAGTCGCTGCGCCTGCCGGTCAAAATACTGGCTGATGGTGAACTGAAGCATCCTCTTACCATACTAGCAAACAAATTCTCTTCTGCTGCTAAAGCCAAGATTGAGGCAGCCGGTGGCAAAGTGGAGGAGGTTGAGTATGCGGCAAAGGCAGTCTAGGCCGCGACTACTTCAGGCGATGTTCGATGCCTTCAGTCTGCCTGACCTGAGGCAACGTATCCTTATCACCATCGCTATCCTGGCGATTTTCCGTTTCATAGCGCATGTGCCGCTTCCCGGAGTGGACCTCGATGCTTTGCAGCAACTTTTCGAGCGGAACGCCATGCTGGGCATGCTCGATATGTTCAGCGGCGGCGCCATGAGGCGACTCAGCGTTGCGGCTATGGGGGTTTATCCCTATATCACCGCCTCTATCATCATGCAACTAATGGTGCCGGTCATACCCAGGTTGCAGGCGCTTGCCCTTGAGGGAGAGGCCGGACGGGACAAGATGAACCGTATTACTCACTGGGCAACGGTGCCCCTCGGCGGCTTGCAGGCCTACGGCCAACTGGTATTTTTCCAGAATCAGGGCATTTTCACCGCCCCTACCCCTCTGCTAATGGCAACCATGGTGCTGTCAATGATAGCGGGTACCATGTTCACCATCTGGCTGGGTGAGCGTATTTCCGAGTATGGCATCGGGAACGGCATATCGATAATAATCTTCGGCGGCATTGTGGCGGGTTTACCTGAGCTGATAGGGGAAGGGTTTCTTGCCAGGGCAAATCCCCTCGGTCTTTTCTTTTATATTTTCATTGCGGTGGCTACGGTGGTGTTGATTGTGGTCTTCACCGAAGCCCACCGGAGAATCCCGGTGCAATATTCCCGCAGCGTTATCCGCGGCAACCGCATGTACAAGCAACAGGGGGCCACCCACATTCCGTTGCGGGTGAATACCGCAGGCATGATACCCCTTATCTTTTCCATGTCGCTGGTGCTCTTTCCCAGCATAGTCGCCAGCTACTTTGCAGCGCCTCAGGGCGCCGACCCGAATTTTGCCAACCAGATTATGACACTGTTTGACCCCAATGCGCGGATACCCCTGGGCCTGTTCTACTGGGGATTGTTTTTCCTCCTGACGGTTGCCTTTGCCTTCTTTTACACCATGGTAGTATTCCAGCAGCAGGACCTTCCTGGCGCTCTGCAAAAACAGGGAGGGTTCATCCCTGGAATCCGGCCGGGTAAAGCTACCAAAGACTTCCTCGATGGCGTTATCAGGCGCATCACCTGGGCGGGGGCTATTTTCCTGGGACTGGTGGGTATTATGCCTTTCATAGCCAGAGAAGCTACCGGCATCCAGGTCATCCAGCTATCCAGCCTGGGTTTGATTATCGTGGTTGGCGTGGTGCTGGACACCATGAAGCAACTCGAGGCACAGCTGGTGATGCGCCGGTACGAGGGCTTTATAAAGTAGGAGAGAGGTGTATATTATCTTCCTGGGTGCTCCCGGAGCAGGAAAAGGCACGCAAGCCGCAAACGTGGCAAAAAAGAGGGGACTGACCCATATTGCTACCGGCGACCTTTTCCGGCAGGCACAGGAGCAGAAGACCGAGCTGGGGCTTAAAGCCAGGTCATACATGGAAAAGGGACAGCTTGTCCCTGATGAAATTACAATAAAGATGGTTGTGGAAAGGCTATCGGCGACGGATTGCCGCTCCGGAGCGATTTTCGACGGCTTTCCGCGGAACCTGGAACAGGCAAAGGCGCTGGACAAGGCGCTGGCTGCCCAGGGCAAGGCGGTCGACAAGGTAATATATATCAAAGTTTCTGAAGAGGAGCTGGTGAAGAGGCTCAGCGGGCGCTGGATTTGCCGCAATTGCCAGACTCCCTATCACGAGGTGAGTTCACCTCCCAGGGTCAAGGGAAAGTGTGACAAGTGCGGCGGCGAGCTGTACCAGCGCTCTGATGATACAATCGATACAGTCAAGCAGCGCTTGAAGGTGTATTTCAGCCAGACAGTCCCTCTCATCGACTACTATAGCCGGGCGGGGAAATTGATAGAAGTAGATGGTGAGGGAGCCGTGGATAAGATTAGTGGGAGGATAGTTTCAGCTATCGGTGGCGAGAAGGGCCGGTAACCAGCAGATGGGCATAGTGATTAAATCTGAACGGGAGCTCGAAGCTATGCGGCAGGCTGGAAGGGTAGTGGCGACCGTTCTTGAGATACTGGAAAAACACGTAAAACCGGGCGTGAAGACAAAAGAGCTGGATGAAATTGCAGCCCGGGAGCTTGAAAAGCTAGGGGGAAAGTCTTCGTTCAAGGGATACCGTGGATATCCCGCTAGTTTGTGTGTATCAGTTAATGACCAGATAGTACATGGGATTCCGGGGGAGCGGGTTTTGAAGGAGGGTGATATAGTATCACTCGATTTTGGAGCAATTGTGAACGGGTTTCAGGGTGATTCCGCGGTAACAGTAGGCGTGGGCAAAATCAGCCCGGAGGCAAAGCGCCTGATAGAGACTGCGGAGGGTGCCCTGTACGCCGGTATTGCCGCCGCCCGCGCCAAAAATAGGCTGGGGGATATCTCTGCCGCCATCCAGCAATATGCCGAGTCAAGGAGATTTTCAGTTGTGCGTGAGTATACCGGGCATGGCATCGGCAGGGAGATGCATGAAGACCCCCTGATTCCAAACGTTGGCGAACCCGGCACCGGGCCGGCGCTGCGGAAGGGCATGACGCTGGCTCTTGAACCAATGGTGAACGCCGGTGGCTGGCGCACCAGGGTTGGCAATGATAAGTGGACAGTGTATACTCTCGATGGGAGCAACTCGGCGCACTTCGAACATACTATTGCCGTCACCGGCGGTGAAGCAGAGGTGCTCACCAACAGAGCGCAGGGCCATGGCTAAGAAAGAGGTTATCGAGGTTGAAGGGACGGTAACGGAATCTTTGCCCAATGCCATGTTTCGGGTGGAACTGGCAAACGGGCATCCGGTGCTGGCGCACATTTCCGGCAAGATGCGGATACACTATATCAAGATATTGCCCGGTGACAAGGTGCTGGTACAACTTTCGCCTTATGACCTCAGTCGTGGTAGAATAACCTATAGACTCAAATAAGAAGGGTTTACTATAATGAAAGTCAGAGCTTCGGTCAAAACAAGGTGCGAAAAGTGCAAGATAGTCAAGCGCAAGGGCGTAGTCAGGGTCATTTGTTCTAACCCGAAGCACAAGCAGAGACAGGGTTAGGTGTTCTACAAACAGGGAGGAGTGCAATGGCGCGTATAGCCGGGGTAGACATACCAAGAAATAAGCAGGTGTGGGTCTCACTGCAATATATTTATGGTATCGGTCCCACTTTGGCCAAGAAGGTGCTGGCTGAGACCAGCATCGAACCCGAAATCAAGGTGAGCGACCTTACGGATGCGCAGGTCAACACCCTGAGGGAAGCCGTAGCCAAATATGAGGTCGAAGGTGAGCTGAGAAAAGAAATCAATCTCAATATCAAGCGACTCATCGAGATTGGCAGCCGGCGCGGCCAGAGGCATCGCCGCAGCCTTCCGGTCAGAGGGCAGCGTTCCAGGACAAACGCTCGCACCAAGCGCGGACAACGTAAGACAGTGGCCGGAAGAGGCCAGAAGCGCGGCACGGCCAAGAAGTAAAGTCCCCTAACAGGATTTGAAGGAGTAGCATGGCACAGAAAAAGCGAAGGAAAGAACGGAAGTCTATCCCATCGGGGAGAGCCTATATACAGTCTACTTTTAATAACACTGTAGTGACTCTCACCGACCCTCAGGGAAATGTTATTTCCTGGGGAAGCTCAGGGACAGCCGGATTCAAGGGCTCCCGCAAGGGGACCCCCTATGCCGCCCAATTGGCCGCCCGCGATGCTGCGCGGAAGGCAATGGAGCAGGGACTGCGGCAGATAGAGGTCTACGTAAAGGGACCCGGCAGCGGACGCGAAGCCGCCATCCGTTCCCTTCAAAGCTCGGGGCTTTATATTACCGGTATCAAGGACGTGACACCCATTCCTCATAATGGCTGCCGTCCATCCAAGAGAAGAAGGGTGTAAGGATAGAGAAATGGCAACATACATTGGACCATCTTGCAGATTATGTCGCCGTTCTGGCGATAAATTAATGCTTAAGGGTGGCAGGTGCTATTCTCCCAAGTGCGGAGTGGATAAGCGTCCCAAGCCACCGGGACAGGCTTCAACCCAGCGGCGAAGGATTTCCGACCGCGGTACCCAGTTGCGGGAGAAACAGAAGGCGCGGTATAGCTACGGAATAATGGAAACGCAATTCAAACGGATGTTTCGCGAGGCTGAGCGGCAACCGGGCGTTTCGGGAGATAACTTGATGGTGCTCCTCGAAAGGCGCCTGGATAACGTGGTCTACCGTCTGGGCTTTGCGGACTCGCGTTCCCAGGCCCGCCAGTTGGTGCAACACGGTCACATAAAGGTAAATGAACATGCGACCAACATTCCATCTTTTTTGGTGCGTGAAGGCGATACCATAACCTGGGTTGAGACCAGTGCCAAATCCGTTTACTATAAAGACCTGGCTCAGACCATAGCTTCCAAGGTCGTCCCTAACTGGTTGAGTCTGGACCGTCAAATACTCATCGGCAAGGTCGTATCCGTCCCTACTCCGGAAGATGCCGAGTCCAAGTTTGACGCAAAGTCCATAGTTGAATACTACTCGCGATAACGCGTTAGGAGGCAGGACATTGTCTCGTCTGGTGGTACCAGTAATTGAATGTGTTGAAACAAGAGAGAACTTCGGGCGGTTCGTGGCCAAGCCACTGGAAAGAGGCTTCGGTGTAACGCTGGGCAACGCCCTTCGAAGAGTTCTACTGAGCTATCTGCCCGGTGCGGCTGTAACCTGGGTAAAGATTGATGGAATTCAACACGAGTTCTCCGTCATCCCCAGTGTGAAAGAAGATACCATGGATTTTACACTCAATGTGAAGTCCATCCGGCTGAAATCCCTTTCCGGGCAACCGGCAAGGTTGAAATTAGATGTAGAAAAAGAAGGTACGGTGTGTGCCGGGGACATCCAGCCTTCGAATGACTTCGAGGTTGTTAACCCGGAGCTTCATCTGGCTTCTGTGAATGCACCTTCAGCCAGGCTTCATGTCGAATTCAACGTGGAACTTGGCGAAGGTTACAGGACAGCCGAAACCAGTGATAATCTGCCCATCGGGGCTATTCCGGTGGATTCTATCTTCAGCCCCGTCCGCAAGGTAAACTTTACTACCGAGCCCGCTCACATCGGGCGGGAGACCAGCCACGAGCAGCTAAACCTGGAGGTATGGACGGATGGCACCATAGCGCCCGGTGATGCGGTGAGCCGTGCAGCCGAGATGTTGATAGAGCAACTCTCTCCGTTTATCAACTACACCGAGATGCCCAAAGAGGCTCTGGAGAAGGAGCTTGCCCGCCCGGCAATCCCCGATGAGAAGTACAATATGCCGGTGGAGCAGCTTGACCTCTCCGTGCGCACCATGAACTGCTTACGGCGCGGCGGTATCACTACTGTTGGAGAGCTGGTGAGCAAGACCGAGAAAGAGTTGCTCTCACTGCGGAACTTCGGGCAGAAGTCCAAGAATGAGATAGACCAGAAACTCGCGTCTCTGGGATTATCCCTTGTCGAGGGTGAAGGCGACGAGAAGAAGGTCATAGAGGGCGAGACAGAAGAAGAGCCCTCAGATACTGAGCAGGACGAGGAAGAGTCAGATGAGACATAGAACGGGCGGCCACAAGCTGGGCAGGACTACCAGTCATCGCATGTCGATGTATCGCAACCTGGTCACTGACCTGCTGGGCTATGAAAAAATAACCACTACCGAAGTCAAGGCAAAGGAAATCCGCAGCTTTGCCGAGAGAATGATTACCCTGGGCAAAGACGGGGGGCTTCCTTCTCGCCGTCGTGCCCTGGCCTTCGTCACTAAAAAAGGCGTGGCGGACAAGCTCTTCGGAGAGCTGGGGCCGCGGTATGCTGAGCGCCACGGCGGGTATACCAGAATCGTCAAACTGGGGCCGAGGCTGGGTGACGGCGCGCACATGGTCCAAATCGAGCTGGTGAAATAATGGTATTGACTTCGGTCCGGCCGGAAACAGAGAAAGCCAAGTCAGCGGATAGCCTCACCATGATTGTCCTGATTCTGGAGTACGACGGCACCTGCTACAACGGCTTTCAGCTACAGGCTAATGCCCCGACCATTCAGGGGGAACTGGAAAAGGCGTTACATACACTTACGGGAGAACATATCCGGGTAGCAGCTGCCAGCCGCACGGATGCCGGGGTTCATGCCAGGGGACAGGTGGTCAGCTTCAAGACAGCTTCACCTCTGTCTTCGGAAATATTTGTGAAGGCGCTGAATTACCACCTGCCTGCTGACATCGCGGTCAGGGAAGCACACAAGACAGATATTTCCCTTGACGTGAGACGCGCGGCTACCAGCCGTGAGTACAGCTATCATATTTTGAATAGCCCCGCTCGCTCTCCGTTGAGCCGCGGTTATGCCTATCATGTGCCGGGACGGCTTGACATCGAAGCGATGAATATGGCCTGCCGGGAGCTCGTCGGTACGCATGATTTCGCTTCGTTCGTTACCTGTGTGCCTGTTAAGGGGAGCGCTGTACGGAGAGTCTACCGCGCAGAGGTGAAAAGAGAGGGCGAATTGGTCATTTTCAATATCGAGGCAAGCTCTTTTTTGATTCACCAGGTACGCAACACGGTCGGCGCTCTAATCCGGGTTGGCCTGGATAAAATAAGCGCCGGAGAGTTCCATAAGATACTGGAAGCCAAACAGCCCGGCCTGGCCTGGCCTATGGCGCCTGCCTGCGGGCTGCGCCTTATGAAAGTAAATTATTCTCGTCCATCTGGGGAGTGATGTAATGAAAACCTATTCTGTTAAAGCTTCGGAAATAAAACGGGAATGGCACGTTATCGATGCCAGGGACCAGGTTCTGGGACAGATTGCTACGCAGGCAGCCAGGCTGCTCCTGGGAAAACATAAGCCCATATTCACACGCAATCTGGACACCGGCGACTATGTGGTGGTCATTAACGCTGAGAAGGTCCGCTTCACCGGCAACAAGGGCAAACAGAAGATGTACTACCGGCACAGCAACTATCCCGGGGGATTCAAGAGTGTCAGCCTGGAACTGATGCTTGAAACTCATCCTACCCGCGTCATTGAACATGCGGTCAAGGGTATGTTGCCCCGTAACCGGCTGGGAGATGCCATGCTCAAAAAGCTCAAAGTCTATGCCGGCGAGACTCATCCTTTTCTGGGCCAGGTGAAGGTAGTGGCTGGCAAAGAAGCTAAGGAAAGCTAGAAAAACAAAAATACGTTCCTTGAGGGGAAAAATAAATGGAAAAACAAGCTTATTTTTACGGAACAGGAAGACGCAAGACGGCTGTAGCCCGTGTGAAATTACTACCCGGCGACGGCGCGATTATTGTGAACGGCACCCCTTACGAGGAGCGTTTCAGCCGCCCCGAATACCGCGAGGCAATACGCCAGCCTCTTCTGGTGACCGAAAATCTGAACAAGTTCAGCGTAATGGCCAAGGTGGTAGGGGGTGGAATGTCCGGCCAGTGTGATGCCATTTCCCACGGCATCGCGCGGGCGCTGCTGGCCGCAGACGAGAAGTTCAAGCCGTTGCTGCGGCAGAACGGGCTGCTCACCCGCGACTCCAGAACCAAGGAGCGGAAGAAGCCCGGTCTAAAGCGTGCCCGCAAAGCGCCTCAATATACCAAGCGTTAAGATTCTGAAAGAATCAGTTAAAGCAGGGCGGAAGTTCCTTTGTAGGTGATGTAACATTACTTACGAAACTTCCGTCCTATTTTTTGTCCTTGGAAAGAAGGGCAGCAAGCGAAAGGGGATTCGCAGTTACTGGTTGGCCGTTTTACCCCCAAATTTATTGGCTAATGCAGCAGTGGCTTTGTCCAATTGCTCTGCTTGAGTGGTAAGTTTGGAGACAATATCTTCACGTATTCTACTAAAATGTTCGGCTCTCCGAGTCTCAAGTGACCGTGATAATTCGCCATATCCCTGAATAGTTCTCTGTAAATACTCCTGCGCAAGATGCATATGCCTAACAAACTCTTCCCTATTGTTCGCCCTTATAAATAACGAGATATCCTGCAAGCGCTGAACTGCGGCGCTAATTTCGCCAATTGACTTTGAAAGGGAATCTTCCTTGGCCTTCATCTCTGCCAGCGTTGTATCAGGGCCTGGAGCGGCCAAAGATTTGAGCGTTCCTTTCAACCATTGGTGAATGTTCATTTCGCCCAAGAAACCCACGTAAGCTCCAACCGACAATTGGTGGTTTCTTGGAACGACGTCAGGTCTGCGACGAAACTGCAGCAGAGTTGCAGGAGAAACCCTTCCTTCAATATTCCATTGTATTTTAGAGAGCTCACTATAAGTGCATCGATGTTCGTAAGAAAATGATTGCCCTCCTGCAAGGTTTGTCAACTTTTCCACATGCCAATCAGGAGATATACCTACCCGTAATCGTACTTCCTCAAACAATATTTCTGGTTGGTCTTCCGAATTTTGCGCGGAGTTTGTGACTACGAACCGGATGAGCACAGGGTTATCACGGTTTGGTAGTTCATTTTCGCTTACACTAACATCAACCTTTAGATATGCGTTCAAGCTTTCCCAGATACCTGGCAACCCGAAATTCTCAGTCATCTTTAGCCTCCTCCATTATATTGTCAGGCGAATCGACTTCTACTTCGTATTAATTCGATTAACTCAACAAACTCTATAACTCAAAAAACATTTTAGCTTCCCTGAGCATCTGCCAATCGTTCCTTCAGAAAGTCTATGTTCTTTACCGGAGAAGGGTCAATATTGTTCAGCAATGCCAGGTAATAGCTGGCGTAGTCGCCGGTGAGCACCAAACTCATCATTTGAGCTAGCGGACTGTCTCCCTCTCCATCCACAACTTGATAAACAACTCCAGCACGGTCGAGGAGCTGGCAGGTGACTTCATACCGCAGCCTGAGACGCTGGGAGAGAAGGGGCGAACGGAGCAGCACCACCATTACCTGCTTGAGCAGTTCAACAGGGAACTGGTAGCCTACCACCGCGTTGTGGTTGAGCTCGGAGAAGACCTCATGAAAGGCCCATGCCTTGCTGTTCTCATTCAGCTGGGTTTTCCAGCGATGCGCCACCTCGGACGTTATCCCCGCTCCATATATCACCGCCAGGTGTCCGTGCAGCTTCTGCGCCAGTTGCTTGGCGGGATTCTGGGAAAGCGGTACCTTCTCGTTTATCTTACCTGAAATCTTGTTTAGTATCTCAACCATCTCAGCCACATCCGGTGATTTATCACTCACAAAGCCGAGCTTCTGCATAAAGCAGAGGATGGGCAATAAGCTGAATGGCAGAGAAGCGCGCGGGGGACATCTGTAATCGAAGTTGAAGACAGGGATTCCCTTCTCGTCTGCCAGCGCTTTCAGTTTGCCGCCGGTGGTGATGGCGAGCTTCTTCGATTTTGTCTTCAGGGACTGTTCGAAGGCGGATAGCGTTTCTTCGGTCATGCCTGAGTAGCTGGAGGCTATCACCAGCGTACGGCCATCAACGAAAGCCGGCAGGTCATAGCTGCGGTGGACAATAACCGGCAGCTTTGCCTCGGTCTCTACCAGTCTGCTCACAAGGTCGCCGCCGATGGCTGAGCCGCCCATGCCCAGAATGACAACCTCGTTTATCCCGGAGTAGCCGGGGGAAAGCTCAAGCTCCATCGCCATTTGCCAAGCCCGCTGGCACAGCTCCGGCATCCTGTGGAGGTGCGAGAGCATGTCCTCCGAGTCGAGTTGTTTTAGTAAGGAGGGATTGTCCAGAATGTGCATTGCTACCCTTTTCTATGCCCCGGCTCTATGGCTGTCAGGAATCTGGCGCTAGTACTTAGTGATAAATAACCGTAATAATTAGCTTTACATCTCTCCCCTTGTGGGAGAGATGTAAAGCCTGCCCTGAGCGAAGCCGAATGGGTGAGGGGTAAATAAATCAGGTATCACCCTAACCCTCTCCCCTCGAAGTGAGAGGGAACTTGAAATTTACGCTTTTTATGCAGGCGAGTGCTTAGACCCCCGCCATCTTTTTCCCCAGTTCAACCAGCTTTTTGGCTCTGGCTATGCTGTCGGTTTCGGAGTAAATGCGCAGCACCGGCTCTGTGCCGGAGAACCTGATGAGCAGCCAGGAGGCATCAGCCAGGATAAAACGGAAGCCATCGGATTTATCCAGTTTAGCTACATTAATCCCATCGATGGTCTTTGGGGGACTATCGGCAATGCGTGAGATTATTGCCTGGCGCTGCGGCTCGGGAAACTCCACGTCCTCGCGCTCATAGTAGTGGGGACCTACCTTGCTGTAAAGGTAGGCTATCAATTCGGAAGGGGTCTTGCCAGTCTTGACCACCAGGTCGAGGAAGTAGAGTCCGGCGAGGATGCCATCGCGCTCAATCACGTGCCCTCTGAAGGCATAGCCGCCGCTCTCCTCCCCCCCGACGAGCGCATTCTCGGCCATCATGATGGGGGCAACGTATTTGAAGCCTACCCTGGTCTCATGCACGGGCACTTTGAAGAGTTCCCCCAGCCGATAGAGCATGCTGGTGGTGGTCAGGGTCTTGACGATAGCCCCACGCTCGCCCCTCACCTCCAGCAGGTACAGAGCCAGCAAGGCAAACACCTGGAGCTGGGTGAGGAACAGCCCTTTTTCATCCGTCACACCCAAACGGTCGGCGTCACCATCGGTAGCCAGCCCAACGTCAGCCTTTTCCTCTCTTACCCTCACCGATAGTTTTTTGAGGTTGCGGGCAATTGGCTCCGGCTGTACTCCGCCGAACAGGGCATCGCGCTTTCCGTTTATCTCCACCAGATTGATGTTTCCACCCTGGAGCAGGCCCTTCAAATAGCCGGCCCCGGACCCGTGCATGGAGTCAATCACGACTTTTACCCGGGCGCGGCGTAGTCCATCCAGGTCGATAAGCCTCTTCACTTGCTCGATATAGCGTGGGCCGGGGTCGATGTATTCCACCAGTCCCCGGTTCAGCCCCTCCGCCAGGGGCATCCGCTTCACCCCCCCTGTGTTGAGCGTGCGGGCGATGTTCTTCTCTACAGCAGCGATGACCTCGGTGGGGGCGCTGGTTCCTTGCGCGGTTTTAATTTTGAAACCGTTCCAGCGAGCCGGGTTGTGGCTGGCGGTAATCATGATAGCCCCGCCGGTCTTGTATGCCAGGACGTTGTAGCTGGTAACAGGCGTGGGGACAGCTTCAGCGGAGAGAAGGACTTTGATGTCGTTGGCAGCCACCACCTCCGCCGAGGCTGCGGCAAAATCCTCGGAGGCGAAGCGGGTGTCATAGCCGATGAGCAGCCCGCGCCCGGAGAGGCCGGACTGTTTGAGGTAATCGGCCACAGCCTGGGCGCAGACGCGCACATTATCAAAGGTGAAGTCCTCAGCGATGATGCCGCGCCAGCCGTCGGTGCCGAATTTGATAGGGCTCATTTGTCTACCTCACCCCCTATATCCCCGAGGCTGTCCGAGAATGTCATTCTTGAAGGAGCGAAGCGACTGAAGAATCCGTAATTCGTTCGTGGCACGGATTCTTCGCTACGCTCAGAATGACTTATGCGCCCTGCTACTCCATGTTCGTAAAGCAAGAAGACTATTGGAAATGCGCTGTTAATTTGGACAGTCTTTCGGGTAATTGTTCTATCCCGATTATATACTGACCACTGCCTTTACTATCGATCCATTGGGCCCAGAACACTTTATTGTCCGGGTCTTGTGGACTAACTCGCCCATGAGTCTTGAATCCACTATTGATGAGCCTTCTAATTTCAAGAATTGTTTGGTAAACAGTTGATACTTCCTCGTAAAGAGACGCTGAAAATTCAGCCATTACCCCAGAGCTCAGCGCTTTAAGATAGGAGGTAGTTTGTAAAAGAGTAAGACGTGTCCCAAAACCGCTGTCATCTTTCAACTCTTCCTTGATCATTTTTTGGATTATGGAATTATTATACTCAATCTCCCGCTGTAGGGCTTTAGTAATGCTAGTTTTCTGTCGTTTGTGGCGTTCTTTCTCGACCATTAACGTAGCAGCAAAACCTAGCAGAGCTGCAACTGCTCCCCCCAGAATAGAGCCCCAAAAAGCTAGCATGTTGATTTGAGTCGTCTCCACTTTATTACTTACCCAGCCCCGCCTCTTTCCTCAGTAGTGCGGCCTTGTCCGTTTTCTCCCAGGGAAGGTCGAGGTCGTCACGGCCAAAATGCCCGTAGGCGGCGGTCTGTTTGAAAATCGGCCTCCGCAGGTTAAAGTCCCGTATGATGGCTGCCGGCCTGAGGTCGAAGTGCTTCTTGATAAGCTCCAGTATAAGCTCATGGTCTACTGTTTCGGTACTGAAGGTCTCGGCGGAGACGGAGAGCGGATGAGCCACGCCGATGGCGTAAGAGACCTGTAGCTCCAACCGCTCCGCCAGACCGGCTGCCACAACATTCTTGGCAATATAGCGGGCGGCGTAGGCAGCAGAACGGTCGACCTTGGTCGGGTCTTTGCCGGAGAAGGCGCCGCCGCCGTGCCTGGCGATTCCGCCGTATGTATCAACCAGAATCTTGCGGCCGGTAAAACCGCTATCCGATACCGGGCCGCCTATTACGAACCGCCCGGTGGCGTTAACATAATACAGTGTACGGTCGTCGAGGAGGGATGCCGGGATAATCGGCTTGATTACGTGCTCGATGACGTCTTTCCGAATTTGCTCCTGGGTGGCGTCAGGGTCATGTTGAGCGCCGATGACCGCAGCAACTATCCTTTTGGGAGCGCCGTTATCGTACTCCACCGTCACCTGCGATTTGCCGTCAGGGCGCAAGTATGGCAGAACCTTCTCTTTGCGCACTCTTGCCAGGCGCTGGCACAATTTGTGCGCCAGGGAGATAGGTAAAGGCATAAGCTCGGGAGTCTCCTTGCAGGCGAAGCCCACCATCATCCCCTGGTCTCCCGCCCCCACCTTGTCAAGGTCATCGCCGGATGTGCCGGATTTTGCCTCCGCAGATTTATTTACCCCCAGCGCAATGTCCTGAGACTGCTCGTTGATGGCGACCATGATGCCGCAGGACCGGTAGTCGAAGCCGTATTCCGGTCTGGTGTAGCCTATGTCACGGACTACCCCTCGCACAATCCTGGGGATTTCCACATAGGAAGCGGTGGTGATTTCCCCCATGACAAACACCAGTCCGTTGGTCACGGCGGTCTCGCAGGCTACCCTGCCGTTAGGGTCTTTTTCCATGATAGCATCAAGAACAGCGTCCGATACCTGGTCGCAAATCTTGTCCGGGTGCCCCTCCGTAACCGATTCCGAGGTAAGCATGTAGTGCGGTGAACTGCAAAAGGTATTGGCCAACTCTAGTCCTCCTTAGTTTAAGTGCCCTCTTCCCAGCTATTCAGATAATTTTGCTGCTCTTTGGTCAGCGTGTCAATAGCAATGCCCATAGACTGAAGCTTGAGCAGAGCAACCTGTTTGTCCAGCTCCTGGGGCACGGAGTAGACCTTTTTCTCGAGTTTGCCCCTGTTCTTTACCAGGTACTCCAGGCACAGCGCCTGGTTGGCAAAGCTCATATCCATGACGCTGGCCGGATGGCCTTCGGCGGCGGCCAGGTTGATAAGCCTTCCTTCTCCCAACAGGTACAGTCGCCGTCCATTTTTCAGGGCATATTCGTCCACATAGGGACGTATACGCCGCTTGCTTTTCGAGAGGCTTTCCAGTGCCGGGATGTTGATTTCGACGTTGAAGTGACCGCTGTTGGCCATGATAGCCCCGTCCTTCATAGCCTCGAGATGGTTTTTATCGATGACGTGTTTGTCTCCGGCAAGCGTAATGAAGATGTCACCCACCTTTGCGGCTTCCAGCAGAGGCATAACCCAGTAACCGTCCATGACTGCTTCGAGGGCACGGAGAGGCTCTACCTCGACGACGATGACGTGAGCGCCGAGACCGCTTGCCCTGAGGGCTACGCCGCGCCCGCACCAGCCGTAGCCGCAAATCACCACCTTCTTGCCGGCCCACAGGATGTTGGTGGCGCGGGTGATGCCGTCGATGGTGCTCTGGCCGGTGCCGTAGCGGTTATCGAACATGTACTTGGTCTGGGCGTCATTGACCGCAATCAAGGGGTATGTCAGCTTCCCTGCCTTCTGCATGCTGCGCAGGCGGATGACGCCGGTGGTGGTCTCCTCCGTCCCGCCGATGACATTGCTCAATAAGTCGGCGCGCTTGGTATGAAGTATGGTAACCAGGTCGGCGCCGTCATCGACAGTAAGCTGGGGCTTGTTGTCCAGAGCAGCATCGATGTGCCGGTAATAGGTCTTTTCGTCTTCGCCCTTGATGGCATTAGTGGGGATGCCGTACTCGACCAGGGCGGCGGCGGCATCGTCCTGGGTGCTCAGTGGATTGGAGGCACAGAGGACAAGGTGAGCGCCTCCGGCTTGTAAAGCCAGGCCCAGGTTCGCAGTCTCACTGGTGATGTGGAGGCAGGCTGAAATCCGTATTCCGGCTAGTGGCTTTTCCCGGGCAAATCTCTCTTTGATTAGCCTCACTACAGGCATCTCGCGGGAGGCCCATTCGATGCGATGCCGGCCCGCCTCCGCCAGTGAGAGGTCTTTGACGTCATAGTCCTTTACGGTCAACAGGCTCCTTTCTTGAACAAATACGCGCTAAACGCTAGTTATCCATTATAGCACGATTGGACCATCTGAGCACCAAAAGAGGAAAATGCGATTTTGGAGGAAACGAATCACGTTTGATTAGCCTCGATTATTCGTTTTTAGAGTTATGTCAAGTGGAGGCTAAAATTGGCCGGTGAAAACATTCGTTTTGATTCGTTTTGCAAATAAGTTATGTAAAGTCGGGGGCGGTAACTCAAAAATCAAAAAGTTGGGAGGCCTAGCAGATTCCGGGCGGTTTTGTTGATTTTTCTATTGACAGGATAGCACGAAGCGAGGAGGGGGTCAAGGAACTTTTGTCGTGTTTTTTTGGGGGGTGGGGAGGGGGAATGAATTACCGTTTTATTTCCAGGAGTTCTGACACAAGTTCATCTATTTTCTGGGCTATGCCATCCTCACGGAGTGTGGCGCGGATTTTTTGCCTGGCCTTGACAAAGTGCATTCCCTCATCTAGCGGAACGGCGGCGGCAACCCGTTCTGCACGAGTGGATGCATTTGCCAGTGCTTTGTGTAGCTTATCAGAATGGTCAAACGGCGGAATTGGCAGGGAAAGCACAACTTTGTCAAAGTGGCGTGCTCCCCACTGTCCGCGCGCCTGAAGCCGTTCGGTCAGCTTACGAGCGGTTTCGCTGTTCAGGATGGACAGCAAGTAATGGCCTTCTCCTTTGCTACCCACTTTCATCCAGTAAAGTCCATGCTCGATAATAGCGGTCTCGTCGGAAAGCAGAGCAGCCGCTGGCAGTGTGCCCGATGCGCTGTAGACTACCCTTAGTGGTGCAACTGGGAACTGGGCTGAAAGCTGGCCGTAATAGTCCAACTGCTCTATAAGGGTTCTTCTGCCGCTGCTATATTGGGACCAGATACGCGCGGCTTCTGCTGACCATCTTGCTAGATGCACATAGCCTTGCAACAGGGCTTCGGTACTGCTCAGCAATTTGTTTTGCTCGTTATCCCAGGGGATTATCGATAGAATTGGTGACAGGACTCTGAATGGCGCGATAGACTCTCCTAAATATAGCGGACGCAAAAAACTGGCTTCAATGTTGTGTCTGAGTGAAGGTAAATTTTTCCAGGGTGGCTTTTCGAGATTCGAACGGCGGCTCACAACGAGGGGTGCTGCTGGGTTTTTACCTAACTTTCCAACTTCGATTTCTTGCACTGTGAAAAATATTCGTGGAATGATTATGGCACCTGACCTGAAACGGTCAGCGTACCCTTCTGTAACTCTACTGGTGCGTTCAGTAGGCCAGGATTGGATATGCCATGAAAGATATTTGCTGGCTTCTGTTGCCGATGCGTCCCTTCGTGGAAGTTCACCTTGAGCTACGTGCACTCTCTCCGGTAACCGAGGACCTCCCCCATCTCCGGATACGGCAAACAACACGCAGGAGGGTACAGGAAAGAGAGGTTGCACCTTATCTGAGAAAACCCAGGCATCTGTAAAGTGTACAGTGGCAAAAACCAACCTGGAACTGCCTTTTTGTGGAGAACCATATAATCCTGTCCTGAAACGGGCAAACTGACGGCGTGTCATCGCGGCATAGGGCATGATGAAAGCAATGGTGCCACCATCCCTAAGATAAAGCTCAACAGAACGCACGAAGAAATAGGCAGATAAGTCCTGCTGTTGCGCTACCTGTCCATGCCAGATACCGAACGACTGGCACTCCATGCGGAAACGCGACTGCAAGTCAGCATCCATGAAGCGGTATGACAGCCAGGGAGGATTGCCTATCACTACATCCGCCTTCTGGCTGTTCTGTGATAACCAGATGGGACGCACCAGGTTACGAGCAACAAAACCCCAGATATGGTCACGCTTATTCCGGTGCAATTCATGAAGAGTGTCATAGGTTTGCGCCAGGGTTTTAAGCGTTTCTTCGCACAAATGATAGTTCCGTTCCAGCCAGTCAGTTAAGCTATCAGAGGAGGCGCCCTGCTGGCTCAACTCAAGCATGCGTTCAATAACGGCATCGAACAGCACCGGGCCATGGGTAACCTCAAATGGAAACTCTAACAGCTTATTGGTTTCAGGCACCTCAATCAAAACATCCCGCTCGGCAAGGAAACCACGCGTATTCCATTGCAATGAATCGCCCATATAGACAGGAATGTTTAAATTTAATGGTCGTTGTTTCAAGCGGTCTTGCCCGACCGCCAGCAGGAAGGTAACACGGGCAATTTGCACCGATACCGGATGAACATCAACACCGAAAATTTGCCTGCATGCCCGCTCGATAGCGTCCGGTACAGGGATTCCAGATTCATCGGCAGTTTTTAACAATAGACGCACAGCGTGAAAAATAAAGGTGCCGGAACCGCAAGCCGGGTCCAGGACACGTTGCTCGAGGGGGTTATTGATAGCTTCAACACACATCCGCTCAGCTAACCAATCCGGAGTGTAATATTCTCCTAGAAAATGGCGCTGGTCCGGATCAATTAAAGACTCGTAAAGACCCTTGAGAACATCGGTCTGCACATCTTCAAGTCGAAAACGGCCAGCCTGTAAAGCAATACGGCGAACAAGGTCGACTCCTTTGCCGGACTCAAGCATCCAATCAAAAAAATCCGATTCAACTACACCACCTATGCCAACTTCGGTAAAACGGCGGCCAGACAATAGTTCACCCGGCTCTGCGGCACTCACGCCAAGAACCCTGGCAGCCATTGTCTTGGCAATGACGGTAAGGTAAGTGTGCTGCAAGAACAAAGAATCCTCATCAAGAGTAGCCCCATAAACACGGCGAATAAGTTGTGCCCAGAGGTCATGTTTTAACTGGATTTCAGGATACTTGCAGACTTCATTCCAGATTGCGCCAAGCTCGTGCCTGGCCACGTTCCAGGCGAGACTGGAGCGCCCTAGCTCACGACGGACTATTTCTGATGTAGGCTCTAAGTCGGCGTTAACAGCCACTACTGAACTGAGCCACAATAAAAGTTCTCGAGGGTTGTCCGGGGGTATATTGAAAACCTCAAACTGGCAAAGTTTTCCACCGCGCAGTTCGTAAGGGATGAAAGTGGCCCAGTCTGTAACCACTCCGATAAAGTGAGTACCCGTTTCCTTTTCGCGCTGGTTGAGGTAATCAGGCAGTTTATTTTCGGCGTCTCGCTGCTCGCGACGAAGGTCGGACTTAAACTCAAACAAAGTTCTTCCCAGCAAGGCGTCTATGCGCCCGTGGACCTCCGGAACCTGACGCTCAAAATCAAGCTCTGTGCTCCTTGCACCCAGCCCATTTACAAGGAGTTCATAAACCAGAGAGCGTACTTTTTCGTGGTGGGGTCTGGAAGCTAGTTCTGACGCAATTTCTTTCAATCTTTCCGGGGATATTGTCACTTTTGTTTTCCTGTCGGTCTGTTTGGAATATAATACCACAAAGACCTGCGCAAAAATATTCCCCATCTTTACCTTCCGCTGGCAAAACCAGGTAGCGAGAACCATGTTTCACGATAAAAGTTGCTGGCTAAAACAGCACTAATTGCTAATATATTCCGGCGCAATTCTTTTACGTATTTGTTTTCCGTTCTCACGAAAATAGAGGTTTAGTTCGACCTAGGGGGATTTGAAATCCCTCTCAATCTCCCCCGTATCAAGTACGGGGCAGGCTCTTTGCGAAAGGGAGACGCTTGTATTTTCATACTTCGTGGTGCTGGCTGCAAGCCAGAATGAAAAATTCTCACGAAACTCAACAAGCCAAAATCTTCCCCGTATCAAGTACCCTTCGGCTTCGCTCAGGGCAGGCCCAGGCAGGCTCCTGGTCACTCTTTATCTAGAGGGAGCTTCCACCTTTCCAAAAGAGGAAATTTGAGGGGGATTTTGAACGTTTTGCGGGAGGCTCATTCCCTTCTATTGACGCTGTTATGTAAAACGAGGATAATATCATAGGGGAATATTGATATGGCGGAGATTAAAATAACCGATACGCCAGCCACGGAGAGAGCTGTCAGCGCCACCGAAATCGTGGAAAAACGCTGGTTCTGCGCTGCGGTGTCTCCTTCAGGCACCATCTTCAAAGGGGCCGCCGAATCGCCGGCCGCCTTCCTCGATACTCTGCGTAACGCTACGATTTCCTGGATTGACTACGTTTGCCAGGACTTCGATAAGGAAGCCCCCGGTGTTGCCGCACAGCTCGGCTTCAGCAGCCAGCTCACCGGTTCTTTTGCCGATTTGCATACGACCTATCAGGACTTCGATACCGAGCTGGGCATCAAACTCCCCAGCGTCCAGGTCAGGGGGCTTGAAGTCGAAGCATATCCGCTTCTGCTGCTCTTGAGCCAGAATTTCATCCTTACCATCCACCCCCGCAGCGTCGATAGAAGGTTCACCAAACTGCGGAGGTACTCCGAGACCGTTTTGAAGAAAATACCGGTTGAGGCAAGCGCAGGGGACAGACTGACGCTTCTCCTGATACGCCTGGTGGACGAGAATAACGACCGGAACTTCGAGCATCTGCGGGAAATAGATGAACGTGGCGATGAGCTCAATGAGACAATGACCGACCTCAACGTTCCCCGCGAGAAGCTGGCGACCGAGATTTACCGCATGAAGCATGCGCTTATCGTTTATCTGAACGCGCTCTGGGATACCGTGCATGTGCTTCATACCCTGCGATACGGGGATGCCGAGCTTATTAGCGACGACCCGCATCTGCTGAACAAGATTACCATCCTGGCTGATGACGTCAACCGGCAGATAGGGCTGGCAGAGCATATGTCGGAAGTCCTGGCTTCAGGGCTGGAGGTCTTGCAGAGCATCTATAACAATCAGCTCCAGAACCTCAATAACAGGCTGGCTTTGCTCATGACCTATTTGACCATCATAGGCACAGCCGTGCTCGTCCCCAATACGCTGGCCACCATTCTGGGCAATGCGGTGTTCGACATCGGGCCGCACGATATCGGCTGGTATCTGGCATTGATGGTCGGTTCCACGGTGGCGGCCACGGCATCGGTCTACTGGTGGGTACGCAGGCGAGGCTGGCTGCCCAGGAAAATGGACTGAAGCAATGGAAATGCGAGATTTGATTTTAGTGGCTGCCGGCGCTATTCTGTGCGCGGCGGTGTTCCCGCTGACCCTCTTCTGGGATAGAATCACCGAATGGGTATCCGGCGTGAGGGAACGCGTTACCGGCGAAACACCGCGTTATGGCTTAAGCAAGGCTCAGGACAGGCCAAAATTGAAATAGTACCTACTTTCATAATTGACTGGTCTTTTGCGCGCCGTTCGTGGTGAGCCCTTCGACAAACTCAGGACAGGCCTGTCGAACCACCGGCGCGCCCTTCGACAAGCTCAGAGCCTGCCCCCTACTTCACATCCCAGACTTGAAAAATCTCACACTTGATGTTAGACTCAATCTGGTACGACATAGCGGGTGGAAGGGCAGATGGGGAAACTTAAGGGGATTTTTTCGGGTCATAGTGTTGATTTTAATCCGCATGCTCCCGATATTGGTGGTTTTACTGCTTTGGGTACCAGAGAAAAGAACCCTCCTTCACTAAAGCTACGGAGGGCAAGCAGGTCTGGGGTGAAAAACAGTCGCAGAATTACGGAGTCATTCAGCCTGACCCTGCAAAGAAGGATTGGGCTGCTGGTCCTTGCCGGGCTGGTGGTGGGGCTGGGACTGTTCAGCCTGCTGGGAATACAATCGCTGAATGAGAGCACGCAGAAAGTCCTCGAGGAGCGCCTGGTACTGGCGCGCCACATGGCAACTGAACTGGATGAAACCCTGACAGACATTTTAGGGCACCTGCAAGACGTCAATTGGAACAACGGGGCTTCCATCGAGGACAACTTTGCCCTCTCCGCAGAACCCCTGGTCAACACATACACCAGAGCTAGAATTTTTGTCAGAAGCATAATTCTTGTCGATGCATCGGGGAGAGTCATCCGGGTTGAGCCGAAAAATTCGGCGATTTTGGGAACAAATCTCTCTATATACAGCAAAATCCGCGAAGCCATCGAGACGGGTATTCCTACCATCTCCGACCTGGTCTCCGAACCTCTGATAGAGACGCCGGTGGTGTTCGCCACTGCTCCCATCAAGGACTGGGACGGGAAAATCGCCGGGGCTGTTATCAGCTCAATCGATATCGCCCAATCAACCAACAATTCTTTCAGCCCGACTATTACGATAGAAAAGACGGGATATGTCGAGATTGTCGATGGCAGCGGCATCGTCCTTTCCAGGACCAGCCCCGGATTACCGCCGAGGGGGTTTGAAAGAAGCGACCATCCCGGCCGCTTTGCCGACCTGATAAGTAAACAGGAAGCCACCGTGGGGACATGCCACCGATGTCATGAAGTTAATGAGGGCATAGAGAGACGCCAGGACGTTCTCGCCTTTGCTCCCCTTTCGACCGCTTCCTGGGGTGTCGCCATTCGTCAATCGGAGGAGGAGGCCCTGGCAGGAACGCGCCAGTTGGAGAGGAGGTTGATTCTCCTGGGCGCTATAGTCCTTGTAACCAGTCTGATAATGGCGTGGTCTATGATGCAGAGCGTTGTGCGGCCGCTAAAAATGCTCACCGCAGCCGCCAAGAAAGTGGCCGCGGGGGATTTCAAAACTGCCATTCCGGTCAAGCGCAAGGATGAAATCGGCCAGCTGAGCGCCGCTTTCCATGCGATGACCACCGAATTAGACAAGAACAGGGAGGAATTGGTCTCCCGCAACGAGGAGCTATCAGCCCTCAACTCCATAGCCACCACGGTCAGCCAGTCTCTTAACCTCAAGGAGGTGGTCGAGCATGCCCTGCGGAAGGTTCTCGAAGTAACCAGGACCACCGCCGGCTGCGTCTTTCTGAGGGACTCCACTGGCAACTCGCTTGAGATGGTTAGCAGTGTCGGCCCGTCGGATATCTTCAAATGCCGGCAATCCGGCATGGCAATAGCAAACTGCGCCTGCCACACAGTGGTGCGCCACGGGCAAACGCTGATGGTAAACCACGTTTCCCAATGCCCCGCGCTTAATGAGGACGCGGTTATCGAGGAGGACATCGGCTGTTTTGTCAGCATACCTCTCAAAACCAAGAACCGGAATCTGGGCATTATGAATATCGCCTGCTCCGGAGAGCGCGCCTTCACCGAGGACGATTTCAAGATTCTGGAGTCAATAGGCTACCATGTAGGCCTGGCGATTGAAAACTCCGTCCTCTTTGAAGATGCCAAGCTGAAAGAAAAGCTGAGGGGAGAAGTGCTGAACAGTGTAATCAATGCCCAGGAAGAGGAACGCAAGAGGATTGCCAGAGAGCTGCACGACGAGTACGGGCAGACCCTCGCCGGGCTGAGAATGAATATAGACTCAATCGAAAATATGGTGCCGCCCCAGCAGACTGACGTTAATGAAAAACTGGAAAATGCTAAATCCCTCATTGCTCGCGCGCTGGAAGAAATGCGCAGATTGACCGCCGACCTGCGTCCCTCAGTCCTCGATGACCTGGGACTGGTAGCCGCAATCCGCGCATACGCCCACAATCGCCTGGACCCTCTGGGGATACAGGTGAAATTCGAGAACTATGGTCTGAACCGCAGGCGTCTGGCTCCCGCGGTCGAAACCGCCCTGTTCAGAATAGTCCAGGAGGCCATTCATAATACCACCAAGTATGCTGAGGCACATTGTGTTAGAATACATCTGGAGGTCAGGGATGATAAAATTATCGCTCTTGTCGAAGATGACGGCAAGGGCTTTGACGTGGCAACTGCTCTAAAGTCCGGCAGCAAGACAAGGCCGCTGGGTCTGCTCGGCATTCAGGAGAGGGCCACACTCCTGGGCGGCACGGTCAACATCGAATCTGCCATCGGGCGGGGGACCAGAATCACCGTAGAGATTCCTATCACCGAGTCCATCGAGGATGCCGGGCTGGTGCTGACCAGCCAGAACATCGCGGGCGGGCAAATAGGGCGAGACAATACGCGAAAGAAGGTGAGCTAAATGGAAAAAATGCGCGTCCTGATAGCCGACGACCATGTGATAGTCAGGGAGGGTCTGCGTTCTCTTCTTCAGGCCCAGCCTGACATCGAGGTAGTGGGGGAAGCTGCGGACGGCGAGGAGGCGGTGAGGAAAACAGAGGAGCTTCAACCTGACGTGGTACTAATGGATATCACCATGCCGGGAATGAGCGGGCTTGAAGCTACCCGGCAGATTAGAAAAGACAACCCGAATGTCAAAATACTGGTCCTCACCATGCATGAGAGCGACGAATATTTCTTCAAGATGCTGGATGCCGGGGTTTCCGGCTACTTCGTCAAGGGAGGCTCTTCCAACGAGCTGCTGGCAGCTTTGAAGACCATCTCCCAGGGAGATGTGTACTTATATCCCACCATGGCCAAAAAGCTCCTCAGCGACTACCTGCAGCGGGTCAGGGCGGGGGCCGATAAGGAAACCTACGATGGCCTCACCGGCCGGGAAAGGCAGATTCTCAAGCTCATTGCCGAGGGACGCACCACCCAGGACATTGCCGATTCTCTGGTCCTCAGCGGGGCCACAGTTCAAACTCACCGCGCCCACATCATGTCGAAGCTGGGTCTGCGAAGCCGCACCGAACTGATAAAGTATGCCATCAAACACGGGTACGTGACGCTGGAGACGTAGCTTCCAGCTATCAGCGATTAGCTTTCAGTCCCCCTGGATACCGACTGAGGCTGTCCGAAAACAGCGAATTGTCATTCTGGGCCCTTCGTATTCTCAGGATAAACTCCGCGAAGAATCCGTGTTTTACGTATGGATAAACGGATTCTTCAGTCGTCCTTCGGCTGAAGGACTCCTTCAGAATGACATTTTCGGACACCCTTACAAATTTAGTCGGTATGGTTTAACAGTAAAGCAATTCCGCAACGCAGGGCGTTCACCCCCGTATCAAGTACCCTTCGGCTTCGCTCAGGGCAGGCTCTGTGCTACCG
>JACPPQ010000135.1 GCA_016190925.1 Chloroflexota bacterium
CGTTATAGTATATGCACAGGGTAACAATGCTAAGGAGTTATCAGGTGCAGGATGAAGCCGGCCTCGTCCGGCGGGCGCAGGAACGCGATGAGGAAGCCTTCGCCAAGCTTTACGAGGCGTACTTCGATAAAATATACCGCTATGTGGTTATAAGAATAGGGGATAGCGCGGAGGCTGAGGATATGACTCAGCAGGTCTTTTTGAAAGCGCTGAAGTCAATCTCTTCCTTCAAATGGAGAGGCGTACCGTTCTCCGCGTGGTTGTTCCGCATCGCTCATAACCAGGTGGTTGATTATTTGAGAAAGAAGTCGAAGCGGCCTACGGTGTCCATCCATGATTTGCCTATCGCTTCAAGTGACAACCCGGAGCAAACCGCGGAGTTGAACATTGAAGTTCAGCAGTTGGCTGAAGCTACTAAACAGTTGACGGAAGCCCAGAGGCAGGTCATTTCCCTTCGTTTCGCAGCAGGTCTGTCCATCGCTGAGGTGGCGAAGGCGATGAGAAAAAGCGAGGGGGCAGTGAAGGCCTTGCAGCATAGCGCCATACTGGCATTGCGTAAAAAAATGTTGGTGGCAGAGCAATGAGAAGCAATGATTTTGATGACATATTTAATGAATGCATAGAGCGGCTGTTGAACGGTGAGACTATTGAGCAATGCCTTCAGAGCCACCTCGAACACGCAGTGGAACTGGAGCCGATGTTGCGAACGGCTGAAACCATTGGCAAGGTATCCGCTATTTCACCCCGGCCTGAGTTCAAGGCCAGGGCACGATATGAATTTCATTCGGCGCTGAGCAACCTGGAGATAAAGGAAAAGAGGCGCTTTTCCCTGCGACCACACTGGTCCACCGCGCTGGTTGCGCTCATCCTCGTGTTTCTGTTTGGAGGCAGCACGGTGGCAGCCGCCGAAAAAAGCATGCCCGATGGACCGTTGTATCCGGTAAAGCTTGCCACTGAAGAGGCCAGGCTGGTATTAACCAGGTCTGATGAGCGCAAAGCTGAACTGTATGCGGAGATGGCGGAGCGCAGAATAAGCGAAATGGCATACGTTGCAAGTAAGGGAAAATCGGAGCATGTTGAAATTGTTGCCCGGCGGTTGAATTCACACCTGGGCAAAGTAGTGGTGCTGGCAACCGGAGTTGTCAAAACACCCAAGCCAGTGATGGAGGGGGGACCCGCGGCTCTATCTGTTCCAGCACCCGCACCAAGGACTCCTTTGTCCAAACCACCAACACCCCGGTCGACCCCGGTACCCTCCGGGCAGACTGCAACACCGGAACAAGGAATCACGAAAGTAGCTCCGAGGCAAAATGAAGTTATTTCCGGGGCACAGGCCGCGCAGGCGAATGAGAACCGCAAGAAGACAGTCGATAGTGTCAAAGCCAAGAAATACTCAATATTAAAAGAAACCATAAAGCGCCAGGCTATAAACAACCCTGAACGTCTCCGTGAGCTTCTCAAGACTGCTCCGGAGTCCGTCAAGCCGGCGTTGAAACGGGCCATAGCCCTATCGGAGCAAGCTTATCAAAGCACCCTCGGTAGCATCGAAGACGATGAAGATTAACGGCAGCTACCAGTAGCACGTAGCATATAATGTGTCGCTTTCCGCACATGTCCGCCAGGGACGGATGTCACTAATTTCCACTAATATTAAGAGCAAGTTTTACGTAAGTAAACGCCCTGCGCTCTTGGCGCAGGGTTAAAATATACAGGGTTTCCAAAGGGACAGAGTCCCTTGGCCGCACGCAGGGTCAATGCCCTGCGGTGCGGAATTGCTTTACTACTTTTTTCCGCAATCAAACTGGAAATATCTCCAAGCACGGTGCTAACCAATTGACGTTTAATCCGTTTTATATAAGTGAAATCAGGCTTGAGGGTAAAGAAATGAAATGGAATTTTCTATCTGAGTCAGATGAAGCGCTCTCTCCGGAAATTTCACCCGGACCTATTGATATTCTTGCGGTTCGCGCCATCATGCTGATAAAGCTTGGATTCCAGGAAGCTTTCCGTGCTCTTCATGTCCGGGAAAGACAACGTGAGCCGGTATACATCGATGTAAGAGCTATCAGGAGCAATCGCGGGGAAACACCAGGGTATAAGTGACAGGCGGGCGCTAACCAATTGCCAAATTTGACGTTATAGATACCGAAGGAGAGATGAGTGAACAAGAAATTGACGTTAGCTGTGGCCGTGGTGGCCATTATGGGGGTTGTTGTCCTCTCGGGTTGTGTGGCTGGTCCGGCTTCTCCCGGAAAACTCTCCCTGGGAGACTCGTTAACCGGCTTACAGGTCAACCTGGGTAATCAACAGGGAATCTGGGTTAACGGCGAGGGCAAGGTGAAGGTGGTCCCGGATGTGGCTAACCTTAGCCTGGGCATCTCCGTCCAGAAGGCATCTGTAGCAGAAGCCCAGAAATTGGCTGCTCAAGCTATGGACCAGGTGATGTCAGTGCTTACGAGCAAGGGCGTGGAGAAGAAGGACATTCAAACGCAATATTTTAACATCAGCCAGGTAACAAGGTGGGATAACACCAAGCAAGAGGAGATAGTGATAGGCTACCGGGTAAGCAATACTGTAAATGCCAGAATAAGGAATATAGATAATGCCGGGACAATCATCGATGCTGTGGCTGCCACCGGCGGCGACTACACCCGCATAAACAGCATTAGTTTCACAATCAGTGACCCTACGGTTTACTATAAAGAAGCCCGCGATAAAGCGATGGCCGATGCCAAAGCAAAAGCGGACCAGATAGCCACTCTGGCAGGAATCAGTCTCGGAAAGCCCACTTATATCTCTGAAAGCTCCTTTGCGCCGCCGGTGCCTATCTACCGCCAGGAGCTAAAGATGGGAGCGGCTCCAGCGGCGGAACCCACAACGCCGATTAGCCCCGGAGAGATGGAAGTCACCCTTAATGTCCAGGTAGCCTATTCTATACGGTAAACAGCAAATTTGAAGGGAGGAGAAAAATGAAGAAAAAGCTGTTAATAGTCGCAACATCGGTAACTCTAATCATCGGCATGTTGGCAGGTGTGGCGTTTCCCGCTTTCGCCGCCCAGGACGGTCAGGAAAATCAACCAAAGAAGGGTCCCAGGGCAATCAATGGCCAGGTGACTGAAATCGATGGCGGGAAGACCTTCTTTGTGGTTAAGTCCGGCCAGAAGGACATCAAGATTGCCGTTGATGGCAACACCCAGTATTTCAAGGCCTCTGTTCCACAGAAAGCCGCAGCCGCTATCAAGGAGCGAATTCAAAAGGCCAAGCCCCAAATCCAGAAGGTTGCACCGGGTCTCAAACAGAGACTAATCAATAAGGGCAAGCCAGCCAATACCCCGGGACAGGACCAGAGTCAAGGACGACAGGCAAATCCGGCCAGCGCCCCTCGTCTCCCCGGTGAACCGGCCACTTTTGAGGACATCGCCGTGGGCGACAGGATGATGGTGCGTGTGGTTGCCGGCACAGACCCGCCTTTAGCCCAACAGGTGTTGATTGTGAAAGTGACCCCGTCACCCTACGCGCAGATAACCGGCACCATCAGTGTAATCAACGGTAATGATGTAACTATAACCGGGAAGGATAACGCTACCGTCACCGTAACCGTTGACCCGGATACCAACGTTGTCATAAAGGGTGCGCTGAGCGTACAGGCCGAGCAAACCGCTCATGCTGTTTACCACAAGGATACCAAGATAGCAAAACTGTTGCGCGTTAAGCCTGCTTGATAACTAAACTACAAATAAATATCAAAAAGTGCGCTGGAATCGTGAATAAGCGATTCCAGCGCCCTTTGTGTTTGTGATTGACAATAAAGCTGGCTGATAGGTAAACTTAATTTAATAGGCTATATGCTTCCCTTTCGCTATTACCAGGAGAGAAATATGCCCCGCATTGAAGAAATCGGTCGTGAACTTTCTGATACTCTGAAGGGCTACGAAGCAGACTACATCGAAGCTCGCCTCGAGGAGAGCCAGTCCAGCTATATCACCTACCGGGGCAGGCAACTGGAATCTATCGGCAGGTCGGCCTCGGTTGGCGGGAACGTAAGGGCGCTGGTAAAGGGTGGGTGGGGCTTTGTCAGCTTCAATAACCTAGACGACCTTCCGAACAGGGTCGGACTCGCAGTGAGCCAGGCCAGGTTCGCCAGCAACGGGGGCTCGAAGCTGGCTCCCGTGCGGCCATTCGTTGATAATGTTGCGGCTCAAGTTAAGAAAAATCCGGTAACCATCCCGCTGGCGGAAAAGAAACGCTTGCTGGACGAATATAATGAGGTTATCTGGCAAACGCCCGGAATGCAGACCTCGGTCATTGGCTATGGAGATAGCAGCAAAAAAGTAATCTTCGCCAGTTCTTCGGGAAGCTACATCGAGCAGCAGAAGACGGGCATCACCCTGCGCCTGACTGCCTTAGCTGCCAGAAACGGTGACGTGCAGCAGGTAGGGCTGAGCACCGGCAGCAGCGGTGATTTAGGCGAGATAGGCGGCCTGCACCGTCAGGTCCAGGATATGTCGAAACGTGCCGTGGAGCTGCTTGCTGCCCCGCGCGCCAAAGGCGGAGAGTATACCGTGGTGCTCGACCCCATCCTGGCCGGGGTATTTGTCCACGAGGCCTTCGGACATCTATCGGAGGCCGACCATGTCTATGAAAACGAGCGCTTGAGAGAAATAATGGTGCTCGGCAAGAAATTCGGCAGCAAAGACCTCAACATCATCGATACGGCAACCCTGCCCGGCCTGCGCGGAAGCTACAAGTATGATGATGAAGGCGTACTCGCAGGAAAGGCCTACCTCATCAGGGAGGGCGAGCTTGTCGGCAGGCTTCACTCCAGAGAAACCGCCGCGAAAATGAACGAAAGGCCTACCGGCAACGCCCGTGCCATTGATTACCGCCATCCGCCAATCGTGCGCATGACCAATACCTATATCGAGCCAAAATCGGCCTCATTCCAGGACATTATAGCTGACATCAAGGAAGGCATATACGCTAAGAACTGGTACGGCGGCACCACCAGCATGGAGATGTTCACCTTTTCAGCCGGTGAGGCTTACATGATACGCAACGGAAAGCTGGCGGAGATGGTGCGTCCGGTAACTCTTACCGGCAACGTTTTTACCACGCTTCACAATATCGACGCAATTGGAAACGACCTGGATATGAACCAGGGTGGTGGCTGTGGCAAGGCGGGGCAGATGCCTCTGCCGGTTTCCGATGGCAGCCCTCATATCAGGATTCAACACTGTCTGGTTGGAGGCAGGTAAATGGAACGCATCCTGGCCTTAGCTAGGAGACTCACCGAGGAGTCTGAGGTGTTCATGGTCTCGGCGGAGACAACGTCAGTTTCCTTCGAAGCCAATCGCCTGAAGCATGTTCGGAGCAAGCAGAAGACCAGCATAGCCCTGCGCGTTATCAAAGACGGCAAGATTGGCTTTGCGCAGACTACCGACCTCGAAGAGCCTTTGAAGCTGGTTAACATGGCGGTGGAAACGGCTGCTTTCGGCATGCCGGCAAAGTTCAGTTTTCCCTCCGATTCTGCATATCCTCAAGTGGAAACATTCGATGCCGCGGTGCAGGCGGTATCTATGGAGCAGATGATTGGTGTGGGAGAAAAGCTGATATCCACGGTAACCGGACACACTGCGGATATCCTGTGTGAAGCAGGGATTGGCTGGGACAGAATCTCGGTCAAGCTTCTTAACTCCCGCGGCGGGCAGGCGCAATATGAGGCGAGCGTCTCCGGACTCGGTGTCGAGGGCAGCCTGATTCGTGAGACCGATATGCTGTTTGTCGGGGAGTGGCAGGACTCCTGCCATCCTATTCTGGAGCCTGATGCGGTAACCGGGGTAGTGCTCTGGCAACTGGAAATGGCGAAGAACCGGGCGCCAATATCAAGCGGCCAATTACCGGTAATCTTCACACCGAGGGGGGTAGCCGTATCGCTGGCCTCACCCCTCATGGCGGCCTTCAACGGCAAAATGACGCTCGAAGGGGCTTCACCAATTGGGAAAAAGCGCGGCGAGCTGGTGTTCGACCGCAAGCTATGGCTGTGGGATGACCCCACCATACCATTCCGCCCTCAGAGCCGGCCCTGCGATGACGAAGGCGTGCCCAGCCAGCGGACGGCGCTCATCGAGGGGGGCGCTGTAGCCAACTTTCTCTATGACCTTCAGACAGCGGGACTGGCAAAAGCCAGCAGTACCGGAAACGGCAGCAGGGGGCGTGGCGGGCTGCCATCTCCATCTCCCAGCGCCTTTGTTATCGGCGCAGGGGACACGACCTTTGACGATATGGTACACGACATGAAAGAGGGACTGATTATCGAGCATCTGATGGGCGCGGAGCAGGGCAATATCCTCGGCGGTGATTTCAGTGGCAACGTGCTGCTGGGCTATAAAGTGGAAAACGGCAAGATAACCGGCAGGGTCAAGGATACCATGGTCTCCGGGAATGTCTACCAGCTTCTGAAGGAAATCAGGGCTATCGGCAGCGAGTCGAGATGGGTAGGAAGCTCCGTTCAAACCCCGCCGATATATTGCTCAGGCTTGTCCGTAGCGGCGAAAGGCTAAAAGGGTTACAATATAAAGGGAAGCCTTGAAGGAAGGATTAGCCACTGCAAGGAACAAGAATAGTGAAGAATCTTGTTAAGCTATACGCTCGGCCGAAGTTGAACTCGCCGGTTATGCTGGCTGCCTGGCCTGGAATCGGCGATGTATCGGTCATCGTGGCCAGCTATTTGCAGCGGAGTTTGCCCTTTAAGGAACTCGGGGAAATCGAACCGACCCATTTCTTCGACCCTATCGGGGTGATAGCCAGAGACGGGCTGGTGGAAGAGCCGCAGTTTCCACAGAGCCGGTTCTATTACTGGAAAAATAAGACCGGCGTGAATGACTTAATACTATTTATGGGAGATGCGCAGCCCGGCGCCAAAGGATACGAGCTGGCGCATTGTGTGCTGGATGTTGCCGGCAAGTTCCAGGTGAGCCGGATATATACCTGTGCCGCCGCTCTGAGCAGAATCCATCATACCGAGGAGCCTAAAGCCTGGGGGGTAGCCACCAGCCAGGAAGCATATGAAGACTTGAAAAGATACGAGCTGGCCCAGAGCGGCAATTTGCAAATTGCCGGGTTGAATGGCTTGCTGCTGGGCGTAGCCAAAGAGAGGAATATAGAAGGCGTTTGCATGCTCGGTGAGGTGCCCACTTACGCTACCCGCATACAGAACCCGATGGCAGCCGTGGCGATACTTACAGCCCTCACTAGAATCCTGGGCATTCAGATAGATATGTCTGAGCTGAAAGAAATAGCTGCGGAGATGAAAGAGCGGGTCAAGCAGATGGCTGCCGAGGCCATGGGTGAATACATAGACTATTTTACCGAGCCTATCTGGGAACAGGGCGAGGAGGGTGAGGGGGATGAGGAGGAATAGGGATTACTAATATGTCGACACCCGTTGAAGAACTCTTGAAACTGAACTGGAACGATGAGGCGCTGGTCAATTCCAGGCTGGTGGAATTGTCTAACCTGAAACCGGATGGATTACAGCACTTCGGGCAGGTATGGGCAAAAGTCGAACCCGGAATGAGACGGCAGATAATATCACGTCTGGTAGAGCTGGCCGATGAGAACATAGAGCTCAACTACGATAGCATCTTTATTTGTTGTTTGAAAGATACCGATGGTGATGTGCGTGCCCTGGCAATCGAGGGGCTGTGGGAAAACGAAGAGGCGACGCTGATAAACCCTTTGATTGACCTGCTGGGGAAAGATGGCTCGGAGAAGGTGCAGTCGGCGGCGGCCATAGCCCTGGGAAAGTTCGCAACGCTCGCCGAGCTTGCCAAAGTGCGCCCTGAATACATATTCAGGATAGAAGAAGCGCTGCTTGGCGTGTTCCGTAATAAGATGTTGGGCCTGGAGGTCAGACATCTGGCGCTTGAGGCGGTTGCGCCATTGAATCTCCCGCGAGTAAAGAAGACCATCAGAGAGGCATATCAAAGTGCAGATTCCACGTTAAAAGTAAGCGCTGTTTATGCTATGGGACAGAACAGCGATACCTGCTGGATGCCGATGCTCCTTAAAGAGCTGGCCAGCACCAACGGTGAGATGCGCTATGAGGCAATCCGGGCCTGCGGTGAGATAGGAGAAGAGGAAGCCATCCCCCATCTGGCTAAGTTTATCAGCGGGATTGATGAAGATATGGCACTGGCGGCAATTGAGGCAATAAGCAAAATCGGGGGCGAGAAGGCCAAAGAATGCCTGGAAGAAATTGTGGATAGTTCAGAGGAAACGCTCAGCCAGGCCGCCAGGAAGTCTCTGGAGGAGATGGAAGCGGAAGAAGACCTCTTCCGTTTCTAGACCAGCCTGTCTGGGCTAGAAGTTAACAAATGAGTCAAGTTTTGGAGTTGCTTTCAAATCAGGAAGCTGGCATGGAACAGGCACTCCACCTGGCAGAGCTTCTAAGCACTAGGCACCAAAGCGGATTATATGACTATCTTCTTGGGCGAATTGAGAAGGACTAAGGGAGCGAGAATTGAAGTGAACCTCACAGGCCATTCGGCTTGGGGCTGGTCGGTTTGAGGTTCACTTCACTAACATCATGATTTCTACTGGAAGCAAAGTCAAGCTTCGTAACAAAAGTCTAGATGATGCCAGGAATGACTACGCATGGCAAACGGACCCGGAGCTTGCGGCATTCGATGCTGCCTCGCTGTTGACCGTTACTTTCACTGAATACATCTCAGCCTATGCCAGCGAGCTGCGTAACCCTCCTTTCGACCGGCGACTTTTTGCCATCGAGACGATGGATGGCAAACACATCGGCAACTGTGTGTACTATAATAGCAGTGAAAGAAGAAGCGAAACCGAACTCGGCATTATGATTGGGAACCGTGATTACTGGAGCAACGGGTACGGTAAAGATGCCGTAAATACCCTGCTCAGCCATATCTTCACCAGGACACAGTTCAACAGGGTGTACCTGAAAACGCTGACGTCCAACGAGCGCGCCAAAAAATGCTTTCAAAAATGCGGCTTTATCCCGTATAACGAGATTCAAAGAGATGGATACCGCTTCGTACTTATGGAAATTTACCGCAAAAAATGGCAGGAGAGAAAGTTGTTTCAAGAGTTACCCGGCATAGACCCGATAAAGGCAATGAAAACGTTGATTCAATGCGATTTTGATGGAACCGTCACGGTGGATGACATTTCCTTCATCCTGCTGGACGAATTTGCCGATGGAAACTGGCGCGCGGTGCTGGAAGAGTATCGGATTGGCAGAATATCTGTCGGCGAATTCAATGCCAGGGCGTTTGCCATGGTCAAAGCTGATAAACAGTCGCTGGTAGACATGGCGAGACGCAGAGCAGAGGTTCGTCCCGGCTTTAAGGATCTGCTGGATTACAGCAAGAAGAACGACTTTCGGTTTGTCATTGTAAGCAACGGCCTGGATTTCTACATAGAGACCATTCTGAAAGATATGGGATTGAACAACGCTGAAATATTTGCCGCGCGGACACAGTTTGCCCCGTCGGGCCTCAAGGTGAAATACCTCGGGCCTGATGGCAACGAAATTCTTGAAGGTTTCAAGGATACCTATTCCAGGCTGTTTCGGGAACAGGGCTACCGCGTTATTTACATCGGGGACGGCAGCTCCGATGCCGCACCGGCAAGAATGGCGCATCGAATCTTTGCCACGGGCCACCTTACCGAACGTTGCCGGGAGCTGAATGTGCGCTGCATGCCTTTTAATGACCTTAATGACGTGGTCAGAGGTCTGGAGTCCCTGAATCAGCAAGAAAAACCGGAATGAAAATCCCGGATGATTTTGTTGTCCACGCTGGACTATACCGGCGCAACACTTAACTGCATCTCCCCGTTTTTGGCGTAAATTTCTATCACCTTCAGCCATTGTTCATCTTCTTCAGGGTAATCGTCACGATAATGAGACCCTCGGCTCTCCGTCCTTGTCAGACCAGCCTGGCAGACCATCTCAGCCACAGTGAGCATATTGCTCAGCTTGATGAGTAGAGGCAGTTGGCTCGAATCAGCGAGCGTAACCATTCCCATTTGCTCTGTTAGTGTAGCTATTTCTTTACAGGCAGCCTCAAGCCCGTTTTTGTTCCTTATCACCCCGGCTTTATCCCACATCGTCTGTTGCAGAGACTGCTGGAGTTCTTCGAGGTTTTCGCCGCCTCTCTGTGATGCCAGTTCCTTTAGCCTTTCTCTTTCAGCTGCTATATCGCTTGGCGAAGGGGGTATTTGCTCCATCCTTAGTGCTTCATCAGCGGCAAGTTCGCCGGTAATTGCGCCGAAGACAAGTGCTTCGGAAATGGCATTTCCGGCCAGCCTGTTGGCCCCGTGCATGCCGCCGCAGACCTCGCCGGCGGCATATAAACCCTCGATGCCGGGCTGGCCTTTCTCGTTTATTTTTACTCCACCCACGAAGAAATGGAAGCCGGGGGCAACCAGGAGCTTTTCAGGGTACTGGCCTCTGCGCACAAATCCGGTCCGGTCCCACTCTATGAGCCTTTCTTCAGGAATAGTGGTCAGGTCGAATAGAATCTGCCCTTCGATGCCCCTTCCGGCAGCTACCTCCTGCATCATTGTCCGGGCTAATACATCCCTCGTTGCCGAGAGAAAATCCATCCCGTTCCTCTTCAAAATATCCTCGCCCAATGAGTTCCTCAGGGTAGCGCCGCCCTTCAAGACTCTCTCGTACATACAATGCTTGCTTCCGCGTTTGCCCCACGTCGTGGGGTAAAACTGGATAAACTCCATATCTCTTAAAGTGGCCCCGGCCTCATAAGCCAGGACATAACCGTCTCCCGTTATTCCCGGAGCATTATTTGTCCTGAGATAAATTTGCCCGGCGCCGCCCGTGGCCAGGATGGTGGTCCTGGCGCTGAACACTGTCACCTGGCCTTTGCTATCTATCCCCAGTGCTCCCACCACTCTTCCGTCAGCGCGTAATAGCCGGGTCACCAGCACGCCTTCCATAAACCGGACGCCCGCATCCGCCGCATACTGCCGCATCGGCCTGGTAATACCGGTTCCGCCTTTGGTTGCCATTACATGCCTGGGATGTGAATGTCCGGGTTGTTGCCTCAGGAATAGTTCCCCCTTCTCCTTCCAGAGATTGACCCCGAATTTCGTTAAATCGTCGACCTGCTGCAGTGAACCGCGCGTCATTGTTTCGGCCAGCCTGCGGTCATTGATGAAACGTCCGGCGGCGATAGTGTCTTTGAAATGTGCCTCGGGTGAATCGCCGGACCCTTTCACGCCCGATGCGGCAAATCCGGCCGCAGAAAGAGCGGTATTGTTTTTGAAACCGACCGGGGACTCGGAGAGCAACAGCACATCTAATCCGTGCTTCCTGGATTCGATAGCGGCCCTTAATCCCGCTCCACCACCGCCAATCACTAAAACATCCATATTGATTGTTGCGGTAGTTCTCAGTTCCATCTCTATTCCTTTCTGCTCGTGCTGCTTGAACTTCTACGAGGCTCTACGAAATATCTCTCTCAATCTCCCCTTTGGAAATGGGGAATAAGAGGGCGATGCAAGCGCTTTTGAGGTTCGGAGGAACTCATTCCTACACCGGCGGCAAACCGTGCTGCTTCCGGATGGTGCTTATCATATCTTTCACGCTCCGCTCCACCGTCCACTGGCTCCGGAAACCAAGCTCCTCTTCGATTCGTGAGGTATCGTATCTCCAGTTTAACCGACGGCCTGGAAGCAGGGTAATATCGGCGCCGGGCAGCAGTTTCCTGACATAATCAGCCACTTCTTTTACCGTGCGGACATCGCCACTGGTATTGAAGTTCTTCGTCTTTGTTCGCGGGGCTTTGGCGGCAAGGACTGTGGCACTCGCCGCATCCTCTGCATAGAGCCAGTTCACTTCGGCATCTCCTAATGGCACTTTGCCGGGCTTTCCCAGCGCCGGATTCTCGATTAGCTCACGGGTGAGACCAAAGGAAGCGCCCCCGTACCGTTCCGGCCCATACACCACGCAATATCTCAATCCGCAAATATCCATGCCGTACCGCTCGGAATAGTGGAGCGCCATGTTCTCATCGAACGACTTGCACGCGCCGTATATCCCCGTCGGGTAGTGAGGGGCATCATTAGGGATAGCCGCTCCATACTTCTCCTGCGCCCCGTAAATGCTGGCGCTGCTGGCCCACACCACCTTTTTCAGACCCAGTATTCTGGCTGCCTCGAAGATATTGTTTGTCCCTTCGCAGATGACCTTCAATGCCAGCTGGGGATTAGCCTCCGCGGCCTCGGTCAGAAGGGCGGCCAGGTGGATTATCTTTTCAACATTATTATTCTTGATGGTATGCAGCAGGTTTGGCAGGTCGAGCACGTCACCCCGGAAAATTTTGACTCGTTTTTTCTCCTCATCGGTCAGCATCTGTTGCAGGAAGCTGCCTTCCGGGAACAGGTCATATACCACAACCTGCCCGCCTTCTTTCACCAGGTTGCGCACGATGCGTGAACCGATTAGCCCCGTTCCCCCGGTAACCAGATAAGACATGCTTTCCCTCCATTAAACCGAATTTGACATGCCTGAACAAAAAAGATAAGGTGACCTGGTATCGGCTGTCATAAACATCACCGAGGCTGTCCAAAAACAAGAAAATCATTAGGATTGTCATTCCAGCGAAGGCTGGAATCCAGTGGGGCGGGGATAAATTCCTCGTCACCACCTGCCTCAGAATAAATCTTCGGACATCCTCAATCCGTAAATGCCTCGGCCTATATCTTGAATGCCGTATTGTATCCCTCGTGGATAGCATCCAGCGCCCGTCTGGGAGAATAGCAGTCGCCCGCGGCATAAAGCTCCGGCACTTGACCCGTAAGGGTGCGCCACAGGCTGTCATTTGCTCGGTAGCCTGTGGACATCACCACGGTATCCACTTCCACCGTCCGCTCTTCCTGGGTGTGAACGTCGGCTAATGTTACCACATTACCGGAAATCTTTTTCAGCGAGGTGAAAACGCTGAAAACAACCCCTTTGTTCCTCAACAGCGGCCACACATGAGGCTGGTGGCTCGAACCTATCATCTGTCCTACCTGGGAGGAGGGCGTGGCTATC
>JACPPQ010000140.1 GCA_016190925.1 Chloroflexota bacterium
GCCTAAAGCTAGTCTTTGAGATTGCTTCGACCTTCTGCGGAAGGGTCTCGCAAAGACAAGTCCAAATTATTTTAAGACTATTGGTAAAATTCGAGTATCGAAACACGAAACAAATTCATCTGCCTCAGGCGGACAAATGACCCAAACCAGTTTTGAATGTTGGACATTCGTGTTTTGAATTTGTTACGAAAATAAAGGTTTAGTTCGACCTAGGGGGATTTGAAATCCCTCTCAATCTCCCCCGTATCAATCCCGTATCAAGTACGGGACAGGGCACGGGGCAGGCTCTTTGCGAAAGGGAGACGCTTGTATTTTCATACTTCGTGGTGCTGGCTGCAAGCCAGAATGAAAAATTGGTACGAAGAAAAGCAAGGCGGGCGGGTCCGAGACCCGCCCCTATAACGTTTTCATCGTTCGTGGGTGCGCCTGAGGCGGATGACCAATTGTTTAGGATTTTGGATTTCGTGCTTCGGATTTAGCATACAAGCAAATATGCTAACTGGCTGAAACCATCTTATTCAGGCACGACACTCAATCGCAAGGAGGTAAAACATGAAGAAGTACGATGTAGTTGTCATCGGCACCGGCTGTGGGACCAGCATTGTGGAAGAAGCCATTGGCCATGGCTTTACTGCGGCGCTGATAGACAAAGGGCCTTTGCTGGGTGGAACGTGCCTCAATCTGGGCTGCATCCCCTCCAAGATGTTGATACTCCCGGCAGACAGAGTGATAGAACTCCGGGATGCAAAAAAACTGGGAATAGTGGCAAAGATAGAAAAGGTTGACTTCAATGCCATAATGGAACGGATGCGAAAGAGCGTCGGCGACTCTGAGCGCCATATCAGGCATGAGCTTACGCATTCTAAAGAAATGGGCTTTTATGAGGGAGAAGGGCATTTTGTCGAGGACTATACTATTGAAGTGAATGGAGAGATGCTCAAGGGGGGCAAGATTTTTATTGCTTCCGGTTCCCGTCCCACTGTTCCTCCGCTTAAAGGGCTGGACACCGTTGATTACCTGACCAGTGAAGGCGTCCTGCGGCTCAAACAAAGGCCGGAAAGCATGCTTATTCTCGGAGGGGGGTATATCGGCATGGAATACGGCCATTTCTTTGCGGCGATGGGCACCAGGGTTACCATCGTGGAGATGTTCGACCGGCTGGTCATGCCGGAAGAACCTGAGATATCCGACCTCCTGAAGCAGGAGTTGAGCAAGCGGATGGAAATTCATCTAAATACTCAGGCGGAGGAAGTCAAAAAAGGCAAAGGCGGTAGTGTCGCTGTTGTGGTGAAGGATAGACTTACAGGACAGCAAAGGGAGCTTTCGGCAGAGAAACTTCTCGTTGCCGTGGGCAGGAGGTCCAACGCCGACCTGCTGAGGGTGGAGAACACAGGTGTTGAAACAGACAAAAGGGGCTTTGTAAAGGTAAACGACTACCTGGAAACCAACAGGAAGAATATTTATGCTGTCGGGGATGTCAACGGCCTCCAGATGTTCACCCACGCAGCAAACCGGCAGGCGGCACTGGCAGCTCACAACGCCTTCCACGATGATAAAGTGAAAATGGAATGGAGCGTCCTGCCTCACGCCGTTTACTCCTATCCCCAGATTGCCTCGGTGGGACTGACCGAGGAGAACGCCAGGAAGGAGCACTCTATCCTGGTGGGCAGGGCAAAGTACTTCGATACCGCCAGGGGCGAGGCCATGATGGAAGAATACGGCTTTGCCAAGGCAGTCCTGGAGAAGGATAGCGGAAAGATACTTGGTTTCCACATTATAGGCCCCGAAGCTGCCACACTTATCCAGGAAGTGATAAATGTAATGGCTTCCGGAGGAGATGTTGACAGCATAGAGCGTGGACTCCACATTCACCCCGCCCTTCCCGAATTGATACTGAGGACGCTTGGTAATATTGAAGAGCCGGAGAAGTCCCTGGATTCTCAAGTATCTGCAAAAGGAGCAAGTGAGCAGGCATAGCGTCCCGCGAAACGCGCCTATGACTTACCAATCGTCTCATAATAGTAAAGACTACGAAATGCGTCGCTGCGAGGAGCACATTCCCCTTCTGCTGAAGGGTCAGTGTAAACTAAGCGACGTGCCTGCACGCTGAAGCGTTACGGCGCGCAAGCGTGGCAATCTCAACCATTGCCTAAAGCCATTCATTGAGATTGCTTCGCCCCGCCAAAGGCGGGCGGGTCTCGCAAAGACAAGTAAATTATTTTAAAACCATTAGTAATCTGCCCCACCCTGATATGCTTCGCTACGCTTCAGCATGACAGTTTTGCGGGAGGCTCTTGCTTATTGCAAGTGCCTCAGCTAGAATGAGTTTGTTTAGTTACCTGGAAAATAGGGGGCAAAACCGCACGCTTAAATGTCATTGCGAATCCGCCCGCCTCTGGCGGGATGAAGCAATCTCGGTGTTTGACTTAAGAAGACCGAACGGTCTTCACACGACTATAATAGGGATTGCTTCGCTGGCCTTCGGCCGCTCGCAAAGACGCACCTGCGATTTTCATCATTCGTGAGTGCGCCTCAGGCGAATGGCAAATTGTTGAGTTGTCGGGTTTATTGAGTTCATAGCTTGCCGGGTTGGTGGCATGGATGAACAAGGAGGAAATTGAGATGTTGAGGAAAATAATCGGCGCCGTTATTATCATTGCGGTCCTTGCAATAGCCGTTTCATTCACCGTACGGTTATCGCCAGGTCAACCATCTCAGAATGGCGGAGTGACCAGGACCCCGCCACCGGCCTCGCCTCTGCCTGCTGTCACACCAACCACAGTACCGTTGCCTGCGCCCAAGCCTGCTCCAACTCCGGCACCCACACCCGGGCCAACGCCTGCGCCTGTACCCACTCAGCCTCCTCCGACCGGCAGCAATGTAGCATTCGACCTCGTTATTACCGGCGTCAGCGGCAGCGGCCTATCGCGCACGGTGACCGCTCGGGTGACAAACAACGGAAATGCCGTTGCGCACAACGTCTGGGCCAAAATGGAAGTCGCCTCAAAAGGGACAAAGATTCAATTAAGCGGCCAGGACTACCTCAGAGTGGAAATAGGAACGCTGGCGGCGGGCGCGAGCGTAAATAAGGAAGTAACATTCAACGTCAGCCTTTCTGACGGGTTTAGTATCATGCAGAATGGCGCTACCGCCAATCTTACCCTCTTCTCCGACGAAAAAACTCAAGCCTTCTCTTACGACTTCACAGCGTGAGTTTATCGAGTTCATCGAGATGATACGCGGTCCCAATCTTCGAGGCAATGACACCGAGAAGTTTCGCCTTATTGATTGCCAAACAACCCCCGGAAATACCGCTTTTCCTTACCATGACGCAATGGTATAATCGTTGCAAAGTTGGAAAAACTGCCGAAGGCTGAAAGCTTATGGCGAACCGCTCCGACTTCAAGGGGGCAATCTGTTACTCGAACTGAGAGTCAAAGACCTCGGAATCATCGAGGATATAAGCTGGAACCTCGATTGCGGCTTTAACGTCATCACCGGAGAGACCGGCGCCGGGAAGTCCCTGGTTATCGACGCCGTGGAGGCGCTCCTGGCCGGAAAGCTGGACGAGGAAGCCATCCGCCATGGGGCAAATGAAGCCTGCATTGAAGGTGTTTTTGCCCTTCCACATGGCGCAGGTAATGCACGGCTCAAGGAGTTGCTGGCTGAGAAGGGACTCGGAAATGACGAGGACACGCTGGTGATACACTGCGAGCTGCGGAGACAGGGACGCAGCGTTTTCCGGATAAACGGGCACGCAGTGCCCCGCAGCCTTCTGCAAGAAATCGGGCGCTTCCTGGTCGATGTCCACGGCCAGAGCGAACACCTCTCCCTACTCGACCGCAAGTACCAGATGGATTTCCTGGATGCCTATGCCCATACCATTAGCCTGAGACAGACTTTCAGCGCCATGGCCGACGAACTCCGCAAAACGGAACACGAACTCCTGGAGCTCGCGCGGGAGGAAAGTGAATCTGTCCGCCGCGAGGAGTTCCTGCGATTTCAGATGGATGAAATAACTCGCGCCGGGCTAAAAGAAGGCGAAGACGAAGAGCTCGAGAGGGAGCAGAAAATCATCTCATCCAGCGAGAAACTGAAAGCCCTCTCCTACGGGGTCTACCAGGCGCTACAGGGGGAGGACGGCTCGCGTGCGCCGGCGGCATTGGACCAGCTTGGTGAAGCAGTAGAGATGATGAAGAAGCTCGCAGATACCGACCCTGCCACCAGGCAGCAACTGGACTCACTCCGGGAGTCCCTGGCTGGGCTCGAAGAGGTGGCGCGTGATATCCGCTCGTACAGCGACCGTCTGGAATACGACCCGAAACGGTTAGAAGAGATAGAATCGCGGCTGGCCCTCATCAGAGAACTGAGAAAGAAATACGGAAAGACCATAGCCGAAGTCCTCGACTACCAGAAGAAGGCAGGGGTTGAACTGGAGGGATTCGCCCATTCCAGCGAGAGACAGGCGGAACTCAAGGGGAAGTGCGCGCGCTTGCGGCAGGAAATGGGCCAGCTTGCCGGTGAGCTTTCAAAAGCCCGCTCCGATGCAGCCAGAAAGCTGGCCTCCGAGGTAAAGAGAGAGCTGCGGGACTTGAACATGCCACAGGTCGAGTTCGAGGTGGAAATAAAGCAACTCCCGGATGCCGGGGGAATCCAATTGCCGGGCAGACAGACCTGCGCCTTCAGCAACGACGGTGCGGATATCATCGAGTTCATTGTTTCAACCAACCCGGGGGAGCCACTCAAGCCCGTGGCACGTATTGCCTCCAGTGGAGAGCTATCACGCTTCATGCTCGCTCTGAAGGGGGCGCTTTCCCAGGCCGATAATATACCGGTCCTTGTTTTCGATGAAATAGATACCGGTGTGGGAGGAAGAAACGGAGAGATAATCGGGAAAAAGCTCTGGTTGCTGGCACGCAACAGACAGGTGGTCTGCGTCACGCATCTTCCCCAGATAGCCGCATTCGCAGATGCGCACTACAGCATCCGCAAGGAGGTTGCCGGCACACGCACGTTGAGCAAACTGGAGGTACTCCGGGACCGTCCCCGGATTAATGAGCTCGCTGCTATGCTTGGCGGCGCCCAGTACACAGAAATCACCGCCCGCAATGCCAGTGAACTTATCAAGAAGGCGATGGGCTGGAAAAAAGGACAAAACAGCCCGCGTAAATCAACCTCAGGCGCCCGGCAATGAGATAGAAAGGGGCAAGCCAGCCCATCCCCTTTAATCCCGGTCGCACGTTAGCGCTCCGAAATCTGGTATCAAGACCTGGCTTCGGACTGCCTTACTTTGTTATAGCACTCCCGGCAATAGACCGGGCGACCTTCGGTCGGCTCGAAGGGTACGGTAGTCTCCACGCCACATTCGGCGCATGTTGCGGAAAATGACTGCCTGCTGCCGAAGCCCCCACCCTTCTGTTGTTGTTCCCGGCGACGGGTAGCGCGGCATTCGGGGCAGCGCTTCGGCTCATTCAGAAGGCCGCGGGATGAGTAGAACTCTTGCTCGCCGGTAGTGAAGGCAAACTCACTGCCGCAGTCACGGCATACCAGCATTTTGTCTGTCATGGACACAACTGCACCTCCTCATGTTTTTGCATTACCTTGTTTTCAGTGCAGTCTCCTGGCCTGAAAACCCCTGGCTGAGAAAATGAGGGAATAACGAGGTAGTTCTGGAGGGCGGCATCCGGGTACAGAGCAACACTGAACCAAGTTTCTGCCATATCATCTAAATATAGTACGTCACAGGGCATCGTGTCAAGTACAAGATGGGGTATTTATTGTATCATTCTCCTATAGTTTTCTACAAGTACATAGGCTGTTTCATTAGCAAACGAATAATTAAACCTGTGAGGAGAATAAATATGAACCGAAAGGAAAGGACTACCCCTGGAGGATAGCACTCATCGAGGGCAGCATTCTACCGGCTTCTGGCCCTGATAAGGATAACCAGAAGGAGGACTATTGCCACCACGCCGATGGCACTCCACAGCACCGGCCAGTTCACTGTTTGCGGCTCTGCTTCCGATGTTGCCTCGGGGGGAGAAGCAGGCACTTGTGCCGATATGGAAGGACTGAGCGTGGGGATGGGAGGTTCCGGCGGGGGGGAGGCGCCGGACACAGGGCTGGGAGATGGCACCGCCGGCGCGGGTTTGACGTCAAAAGCCCCGGACAGCCCACCGATGTTCACGGTGTAGCTTCCCGGAGTCTTCGATACACTGAAGGTAAGCTGCTTATTCCCGCCGGATGCCAGCTTCACTGTATTCGTTGCTTCAACCGTGCTGCCGAGCTTCAGAATCGCTTCATAGCTGCCTTCACGACCACCGGTGTTGGAAACCACGACCTTGATTGTTACCGCCTCACCTGCCACGACTTCAGTTGGTGAGACAGCCAGGTCTTTGACACTGAAAGACGGGGGCGCTGGCGCAACTATGGCAAAGGCGGAGAAATGGTTTACCGGTGCGGAAATGGTGTAGCTTACGGGGTCAACAACACCATCCGGAAGAGCGCTATAAGCGCCGGTATCCGCATTCCAGTGTGCGATGACAAGCTCTTTTTCGTTGAACCCTTGCGGTATGTCAGCGAGGGTGTAAGCAAGGGTGAGCTTGATAGGGGGGGTGAAGATAGCGCCGTTCGGGCCGAAGTCGTATGCCTTGCCGACAATGCGGGAATTGGCCGTCGGGGTGGGTGGCTTTGCCACCTCAGCCACTGTTATTTGAGAAACCGGCGCCCTTTCCCTGGTCAAAGCAACGGTTTCTTTATTGATGACAAGGCGGGCTTTTCCCTGCGCAGGTTCAATCACCATGTCCTGCTTGAACTTGCCGCCGGTATCTATCATCGCGGAAACGTTCGCTGTAGAGACAGCAGGCGCAGGGGACGGTGTGGAAGTAGCAGGTGATGGTGGCGAATAAGCGGGGGGAGGTGGAGAGGGGATAGCGGCCATCACCATGTTGGATGCCGCCGAATTGCCTGAGGCGTTGTACGCAAATACACGGTAGTAATAGGTGGTTGCCGATGCTACGGTAGCGTCGGTGTAGGTGGTAGTATTGGCCGCTACCGTAAAGGCAACCATATTCAGAGCAAAGGCAGCATCTGCAGCGCGCTGAATGATAAAGCCGCTTTCGTTGTTGGTGTTATCAACCCAGGTGAGACCTACCTGCCCTACGCCGGTCCCGGTGATTGTAACGGAGGCTGGCGCCTGGGGTACCGCAGAAGCGGGTGGCGAGCTTCCGACCACATTCAACGTGGCCCCGTTCCATGCGGCGGGTATCGCCTGGGCCATGTTATTGCCCAGCGTACCATTGGAAAGGCTGATGGAAACAGTCCTGTTCTGGGAGCTGATGTTATGAAAATGAAGAACCGCCAGATAGCCGGAGCCGCTGACTCCGCTCACACCGGGGATGTTCTGGACTATCACGAAAACGCCCGCGCTCTTCGCATTCCAGATGTCTACCGGAACAACAGCTGAACCTAGCTGGCCGGATGTAACGTTATCCAGCCTGAGCAATGCAGAGTCGAAGGAGATGTTATAGCTTGCGGCATCGAAGCCGGTCACCTGGCTGATATTAACCTTCACCGTGAAGTCGCTATTCGGGGACGCCTCAGCGGGGAGCTCCAGGGTGACCTGCACCGGGGTTTGGGCATAAGTAGAGTTCCCGGACAACCACAAGCACAGAAAGGACAACAACACTGAAGTTAGGAAAACACTTAAAATCCTGGTTTTTATCCGCACGTCACCACCTCAACCTGAACCGGTATGCTGCTCCGCTTTTCTGGGATATATCCGCCGCGTCACAATCGTAAATATAGTGTAATTTGACAAGAAGTGAAAGTCAATAGGGTTCAAGGGGTTTACGCCCTTCTTCAAATCCCGTGCTCGGGAGCCTCCCGCGAAACTGTCACCCTCCGCGAAGGCGGAGGGTCTAATAA
>JACPPQ010000136.1 GCA_016190925.1 Chloroflexota bacterium
TCCCTGCCTGTGAGCCATTAAACAATAATTAATGCGTTTATATTAATATAGTCTTAAAATAATTCGGACTTGTCTTTGCGAGTCCTTCAGCAGACCTGCTCGCCGTACAAGACTTTGGCAGGCGAGAGGACGGAGCAATCTCAAAGACTGGCTTTAGGCAAAGGTTGAGATTGCTATGCTGCTTCCTCGTAGAGACACATTTCTCAGTCTTTATTATTATGAGACACTTAGTAAGTTTATCCCTACGCCGTTTGACCGGCCATCTGCTTTCTCAGAGCCTGCAACTTGCTATGCATACTCCCATCGAGTAGCTTCCAACCAATCTTGATAACAATTCCCCCTATCAGGCGGGGGTTTACTTCGGACTGAAGGATTACCTTTTTGCCGGTCATAGTGTTGAGCCGCTGGGCCAATTCTTGCTTTTCTTCTTCCGTGAGGGAGACAGCAGTGGTGACCACCGCCCGCTCTATACCGCGATGCTGAAACAACAAGCGCTCGTACTCGTCGGCAATTGCGCTGACCATTCTCAAACTGCGTCTGGTTACCAGTAGCTGAACCAGATTCAGCACCAGAGGACTCACATCCCCGAACTGCTCAGCAAAGAGTTTGTCCTTAATCTCAGAGGAGATTTTGGGATTCTCAAGTAAGGCCACGATTCTAATGTCTGTGCTAACGTCCGTGCTCAGACAGCTAACTGTGCTGAGGTCAGACAGCCACCTGTCCAGCTCATTCCTTTCCAGGGCAATCTCAAATGCTGCCTGCGCCCAACGCCTTGCATTGAATTTTTTAGCCACAAAAACTCCTGAACAGGACTGATTAACCTTTTCTTATGACGGTGCTATCCTGTAGCACCTTTTCAATTATTTCTTTATGGGCTTTCTTGTCCAGCGAACGGTCAATCACCTTCTCTGCCGCCAGCACCGTCAGGTCGGCAAACTCCTTACGCAGCTCGTCTATCGCGCCATCCCGCTCACGCTGAATCTCTCTGCGCGCCTTGCCAATGAGGACTTCTGCTTCTTTACTTGCTTCTTGCTGTGCTTTCTGCCTGACTTCTTCGCCGGTCCTGACCGCGCGTCCTACTATTTCCTGCCCTTCTTTAGCGGCAGCTTGAATCCGTTCCTCGAACTCTTTCTCGGCTTGCGCTGCTTTGTCCCGGATTAACTCAGCTTGCTCCATGCTTTCCTTGATTTTCTTGGAACGCTCATCGAACATCTTCATCAGGGGTTTATAAGCCACGAGGTAAAGAATGCCAAGCACCAGCACAAAATTTACAACTTGAGCCAGCAGCACCCCGGGATTTACGCCGAGGCTTGTAAAAATCTTTTCCATCTAATACTCCCTAACCGGATAACCGCAACCAGACGGAGAACAACCAATGACGGGATGATGTTCCGTAACAGGCTAAACAGCGGTAAGACTACAAAGCCAGGAATACTGCCAGCACCAGCAGACCGGCAAAAAGGGCTGCGCTGAACAGCGTCGCGGCTATGATAATACTTATGGATAGGGGAATCCCTTGTTGTTCCATAGCTTAGCTCCTTAATTAATATTGACTCTACGCAACCATGGCAAGAATAATTGCCACAATCAGGACGTAGATGCCGATGGCTTCGGCAAAAGCGGTGACCAGAATCATGTTGGTCATAATCGGGCCTTTGGCCTCGGGATTGCGCGCCAGCCCCTGGAGAGCTGAATAACCAATCAGCCCGATTGCCAGCGCCGGCCCAAGCATACCCAGGCCAGCCGTAAGCCCCACTGCCAGCATCTTCATTACTTCAGCCGTCATTCTTTAACCCCCTTAATTAATTGAGATTTATGTCAAGCTGCCTCTTCTTCATGAAAGGCAACGGCAAGAGTGAGGAACACCAGCGTCAAGCCGCCAAAAATAAGAGCCTGGACAAAACCAACGAGCAACTCCAGGCCATAGAATGGTAAAGCAACCAGATAAGGCGCAAGGGACATGACCACCAGCAGCAAAATCTCACCGGCAGTCATATTGCCGAAGAGACGGAAGGTGAAACTGACCATGCGTACTATTACGCTAAGAAACTCGAGCAATCCGATGGCCGCATCGATTGCTCCCATGAAAATCTTTCCGAATCCGGCACCTATTTTCCCTCTGAAGAGGAGTTTTAAGCCGCTTACCAGGCCGCCTACCCTGATATATTCGCCTGCAAAATGAATTCCCCGGCTCTTGAGGCCGAAGTACCCTACGAGAACAAAGGAGGAAATAGCTATAGCCAAAGGCATATTGATATCTGTATTGGCCGGACGGAGAAGATGTACTTCCTCCCCATGTGTATTGACAACGGAGATTGAGCCGTATCCGGGAAGCAGCGCCAGCCAGGCGTTCATTATTACAAAAAGAAAGATAGTTACCACAAACGGAAAGAAACGCCGCCCGTTCTCCTCGCCCGCCACCTCTTTGCACAGGTCGTACACCCAGCCGAGAGCGAATTCAAAGAAGCTCTGGAGGCGGGTTGGAATGACCTTCATCTTGCGGGTAGCCGCCCAGGATAGCGCAATGAGAACTAGCATGGTTATCCATGCGGCAATCACGCTATTGGCAATGACGAAGGGGCCAAAAGTGAAAATCTCCTCAGCGGGAAGTTCAACCTCCGGACTGTGAACACTCATCCATGCCGGAGGACTGACATTGAATATTTTCCCGCCTATAGGACCGCTCAAGAATCCTATGATGATGAGTGCCAGTGAGACAAGTCCGAGACCAATAACAACAGGAAAGGCACAGCCGAGACAGCCGCCCTTACGCACTATTTGCTCCCTCTGTTCCGTTTGTTATTCATAAGTGGCAAAAGCATGCGATATACGCCATAAAAAGCAACCAGTAATCCAAGAAGTAGCCCTGTTATCATCAGAGCAGGCCCGGTATCAAATTTGGTGTCAAGCCACTGGCCGATGACAACCCCCAGCACAATGGAGATGCCGATGAAGAACCCCACCCCCACCAGCCGCATGGCAGCCATCCACCCGCTCATGTGGACCTCACTTTTAGCGCCTTGAGAAGCATACCAAAAACTGACTGTCAGGTCAATACCTGTTTTGGAGTTCTGTCAAACATCGAGACTCTGAGGTCAGGACTTGCGAACGATTGAAAATATACTCCCATTCCGTCATTCCAGCGAAGGCTGGAATCCAGTGGCGGGGATGGGCGGTTCTGGATTCTCCTTGCTTTGAATGATCTGAACATTTATTTTCTAGGTAATCCTCCATTCTGGCTTGCAGCCAGCACCACGAAGGATGAAAATCTCCTCTCCCACACTGGGGAGAGAGAACCCTATTTTCGGGGTAATTCCTGTTTAACATCAGGACTTGCGCTTGTCGAAATCATCCATGTCAAGGGTATTTATGAAGTCATAGAAGGCTGACATCCTTTTTTTATCCTCATCGGTGAGCTTTCTCTCTTTGCCGCCGGCAAGTTCCTCTCCCGGAGAGAGCGGCTTGCCGGTCTCCTTGTCTAACAGGATGCTCGCCTTATCCAGTACCGCCTCGTCAGCGTATATCGGTACCTGTGCTCTTACCGCAAGGGCCAGCGCATCACTCGGACGGGAGTCCACTTCCATAGTTTGCTGCCCGCCATTGACACCGAGAATAATCTTGGCATAAAAAGTATCGCTCTTAAGGTCACAGATGATGATGGAGTCTATGCTTGCTCCCATTATGTCAATTACAGATTGGAGCAGGTCATGTGTCAGTGGCCTGGGCACCTGGACGTTCTGAAGCTTCACCGCTATGGCATCCGCCTCGTTAGGGCCAATCCATATCGGCAAATAGCGCTCCGCCTCTTTCTCCTTCAGGATGACCACGCGCTGATAATTCATCAGGCTAACCCGTATGCTGTCAATGACCATCTCTATCATGTGAAACCTCTCCCCCCTGTTCGGCTATCAGCAGTTCCAATTTTACTCTGATAAAAACATCAATGTCAATAAATATAAAGCCAGGACGCCGGAAGTTGCAGGGAATAACAACCGTTACGGCTGAAAAAAGTTGACGAAACGACCCGATACAAGGTATACTGTCGAGCGTTTGGTGGTATTATCCTCCGGACCCGCCGAAAGGCGTCCGAACAGGGATTAAGATAGCGTTTAAACCGGCTCGAATTTTCCGACCTGTTGGTTGAGCGATTATCAGGTATTAATACGGGTTTCTTTGAAGCATGCCCAAATGTTATAATGTGGCTAGGAACTCTGTTTAAGCAGCTTATTTTAAGTATCTGAGGACAGGCACAAGGAGGAATACCACTGTGGCGGCAAACCCGAAGGCAATTGTTTGGTTCAACGAGGTGAGAAAAGGGGATATAGGTCTCGTAGGGGGTAAGGGAGCGAACCTCGGAGAAATGACAAATACCGGCATACCGGTTCCCCCGGGCTTTATCGTGACGGCCAAGGCCTATTTCGATTTCCTGGAAGCTTCAAACCTGACGGACAAAATCCGGTCTCTTCTTCAATCGCTGGACGTGAAAGACAGCGAACGTCTCCAGGAAACTGCGGCTAAAGTTCAAAAACTGATTTTGGGCACCCCGATGCCGCGTGAAATAGCGGATGGAATTAAGCAAGCATACAGGGAAATGGGCAAGGGACTGGTAGCGGTGCGCTCCTCGGCCACAGCTGAAGACCTTCCCGATGCGTCCTTCGCCGGGCAACAGAGCACCTATCTCAATATACAGGGCGAAGACCAGGTGGTAGCCGCCGTCCAGAAGTGCTGGGCTTCCCTCTTCGAAGCGCGCGCCATTTTCTACCGGGAACAGCAAGGCTACGAGCATTTCAAAGTGGGCATTGCCGTACCGGTGCAAAGGATGGTGCAGTCCGATGCTTCCGGCGTGATGTTCACCGTGGAACCGACCACCAGCGACAGGAACAAGATTACCATCGAGGCTATTCACGGGCTTGGCGAGATGATTGTTTCCGGGGATGTCACCCCCGACCATTACATCGTCAACAAAGGCGATATGAAGATTGTTCACAAGGAAATCAAGAGCCAGGAATGGAAGCTCATCAGAGCTGAAAATAGCAAGAATGGCGACACAAACGTCAAAGTCATCCTCACTCCCGAAGAGAAGGCGCAGCAAAAGATAAGCGACAAGGATATCCTCGAAGTTGCCAGGATAGGAAGGCGACTGGAGGAGCATTATCAATTTCCCCAGGATGTGGAATGGGCCAAAGAGAATGGGAAAATCTTCATTGTGCAGACACGCCCGGTGACCACGCTTAACAAGGAACAGGCTGTCATTGTGCACGAAATCCATGCCGCGGTACTCCTGTCCGGGGCTGCGGCCAGCCCGGGCATAGCTTCAGGGCCGGTGAAAATAGTAGCCCATCATTCTCAGATACACAAGGTATTGGACGGCGATATCCTGGTGGCAGAAATGACCACACCTGATTTTGTACCGGCAATGAAGCGGGCGTGCGCCATTGTTACAGACCGGGGCGGCAGAACGGCCCATGCCGCCATCGTCAGCCGCGAGCTGGGCATACCTTGTGTCGTCGGCACGGAAAAGGCTACCACAATCCTGAAAGACGGCCGCGTGCTCACCGTGGATGGCACGCAGGGCAAAGTATATGATGGCAAGGTAAAAATCAACGTAAAGGCCAAACAAAAATCAGGAGCCAGAATAAAGACCAAGACCAAGCTCCTGGTGAACCTGGCACAGCCGGAGTTGGTCGACCGCGTTGCTGCCCTGGACGTAGATGGGATTGGTCTGCTCAGGGCTGAGTTCATGGTAGCCCAGATTGGTGAGCATCCCAGCTATATGCTGAGCCAGGGCCGCGGACAGGAGTTCGTGGACAAGCTGGCTGAAGGACTGATATCTTTTGCCAGGGCCTTTCACCCGCGCCAGGTGGTGTACCGCACCAACGATTTCAAGAGCAACGAGTATAAGGCGCTCAAGGGCGGTGAAAAGTACGAAGAGGTGGAAGAGAACCCCATGCTCGGCTACAGGGGAGCTTCACGCTACATTACCGACATCGAAACTTTCAAGCTCGAGCTGGCCGCAATAAAGAAGGTGCGGGAAAAATACAACAACCTGTGGGTTATGATTCCCTTTGTGCGCACCGTTGACGAAATGGCACGGACAAAGCAGCTTATGGAGTCCGAGGGACTGAAGCGCTCCGCGGACTTCAAGCTCTGGATGATGGTTGAAGTACCGTCCAACATATTCCTGCTGGAGAAATTCCTGGCTGTGGGCATCGATGGCATATCCATCGGCTCCAACGACCTGACCCAGCTTATCCTGGGAATCGACAGGGACAGCGCCAAACTGGCAAGCACTTTCGATGAGAGGAATGAAGCCGTGCTTATCGCCCTGGAGAGGGCTATCAAGGTATCCGGGAAAATGGGTGTCACATCCTCCATCTGCGGACAGGCGCCATCGGTATACCCTGAGCTTACCGAGAAGCTTGTTGAATGGGGCATCAACTCGGTATCGGTGAGCCCCGATATGATTGACGTTACCAGGGAGATAATCGCCAAGGCAGAGCAACGACTCAAAATCAAATGATTATCCAGCTCAATATCCGCCAGCGAGCTGAAGAAAAAGAAGAGAGCCTCTCTCCCTATGCCGCGAAAAGTACAGAGTCGCGAGGGAGGGCCGGATATGAAGAGCCCTGCCCGATACGTACCGCCTTTCAGCGGGACCGCGACCGAATCCTCTATTCGAAGGCCTTCCGGCGCCTCAAGCACAAGACCCAGGTCTTCATAGCTCCCCTCGGCGACCATTATGTCACAAGGCTGACTCACACCCTGGAAGTGGCGCAGATAGCCCGCACCATCGCCCGCGCATTGAACCTCAACGAGGACCTCACCGAAGCAATCGCCCTGGGACATGATTTAGGCCATACTCCGTTCGGACATGTAGGCGAAGACGTACTGGATGAGCTTTACCACCGCGGCTTCAAGCACAACGAGCAGAGCCTGCGTATAGTCGAGCTTCTGGAAAAGGATGGCAGAGGACTCAACCTCACCTGGGAGGTGAGGGACGGCATCGTGAACCATTCCAAGTCCGGTGTTGAAATCCTGGGGCCGGACTGGGGCCTCGTAAGCACACTTGAAGGGCAGATAGTTAAAATTGCCGACATCATTGCTTATGTCAACCACGATGTTGACGATGCCCTCAGAGCGGGTGTCATTACCGAGAAGGACTTGACCCTCTCGGTTGTCAGGACGCTGGGAGCATCGCACTCGCAGCGAATCAACACCATGGTCTCCGATATCATCATCAACTCGTGGGCGGCCACCGGCTGCGATAAAAAAGTCGAACCAACCATCGGTATGAGCGCCCCTGTGCTGGAAGCCACCAAAACTCTGTGGGAATTCCTCTGTAAGCGGGTGTACAATGTCAATGCCGCAGAAAAAGATACCGAGCGGGCGAGGATGGTGGTGCGACATCTCTACCGCTACTTCAACGAACATGAGGACAAGCTGCCGCTGGAATACCGCGTCTACAGCGATGATAGAGAGCGCAGGGTGGTGGACTACGTTGCCGGCATGACCGACCAGTATGCCGAGCGCATGGCCGGGGAGCTTGGATTGGAATAAACGAGCTGTTGGCTGTTAGCCTCCCCACAACCCCCAAAAGCTGAGTGCTGAACGCTGACAGATACTAATTATTTGCCCGCACTTTTGCTAAGCCCTCGCCTCCTCCACCGCCCAGGGGATATCCAGCTCCTCCAGGGTCTCAGGCAAAGGTACGCCGGTCTCCCTGTCCCAGCCCATCAACAGGTAGTAGTAATGCTTCGCTTTTTCCAGCTTCTCGGGGTCGATGGCACTTTTAGAAAGAGCGCCGCCGGTCTTGGGACTGAAGAAGCGGGCGGGAAGCCGGTCATCGGACGCGGTGAACCCTTCCCTGGTATTGAACAGCCTGGCGAGGGTCAATATTCTACGGCCGGTGGTCATCATCTCGACTACGCCCGTGTTCCAGCCGGTCACCGCCGAGATAATGCCGGCCACCTGCTGGTAGTCATAGGGAAAGAAAGAGCACAGCACCAGGGAATCGCCGATAGACCTGCCCTGCTGGATGTAGCGCAATAGCGACACCTTGCGCGGGCCGAGGTCGTCGGCAGGAACAGGTTCGAGTATTCCCAACGACTTCATCCGCTCCAGATCCCTTCCTTCAGCGGAAAAGAGTTCATCATGCATCGCGCCGCAGTGGTCGGCGCCGCTGGGATGCAATGCAAAACCCAACCCCAGTCCCGCTTTCAGCCTCGGCTCATGCATTCCCGCCTCCAAACCCTTGACCCCCATGGCAAAGGCCTGCGAACCGCCGCCGATTTCCTGCGCCATCCGGGCTGTTCCCTGCGCCAGAAGCTCGCCGATGCCTTTTCGCCGGGCAATCCGGTCAATCATTTCAAGCATGGCATCTACATTTCCGAACTTCAACTCTATACCATCGGTGTCTCCGGTCGTAAGCAACCCCTTCTCGAAGCACTCCATAGCAAAGGCAATAGTGCCACCCACAGAAATGGTGTCCAGCGTGTATGCGGAGCACAGTTCATTGGCCTTGGCCAGAGCCTTGAGGTCGCCGACACCGCAGTTAGAGCCAAGCGCTGCCAGCGTCTCATACTCGGGGCCGCCATAATCGGGGTCGACCGGATAGGGTTCGGTAAACTCTATCACCTTCTTGCAACGCACCGGACAGGCAAAGCAGCCTTCCATGCCGGTCCTGATGGTATCCTTTATTGTCCTGGCGCTTATGAGTTTTGCGTCCGGGAATACGCCATCGCGAAAATTATGAATCGGGAGATTGCCGTTGGCCTCAAAGCGCTCCATAGCCCCGCCTGTGCCGTATTTACGGAATCCCTCCATGAGGGTGATATTTTCCAGAAGCCACGTGCGATATTCCTTCAGCTTTTCCGGTTGGGCCACGGCCGGCATCTTATGTCCCCTCACGGCGATAGCCTTCAGGTTTTTGGAGCCCATCACCGCCCCCAGCCCGCCCCTGCCGGCAAAGTTCCTCAGGTCGTTAGCTATACAGGCGTACCGCACCTGGTTCTCTCCGCCGATACCGATAGCGGCTACGCGAATCCGCTCATCGCCAAGCTCTGCCCTGAGAGAGTTCTGCGCTTCCTTGGGGCTTTTCCCCCAGAGGTGACCGGCGTCATGAAGACTGGCTTCTCCGTCATGAATCCGGAGATAGACCGGCCGTTCCGCCTTCCCCTCGACGATGATGGCGTCATAGCCGGCGCGCTTAAGCTCGGCTCCCCAGAAGCCACCGACCTCCGCTTTGGCAAACCCGCCGGTCAACGGGGATTTGGCGCCTATGCAGTTCCGGCCGCTTCCGGGCAATGCCGCGCCGGTGACAGGGCCAAGGGCAAATATAAGTTTGTTATCCGGTCCAAGAGGGTCGATGCCACGCTTTACTTCCTTCAGCAGATAATATGAGACGAATCCCGCTCCTCCGAGATACCGCCTGCAGAAAAGCTCACTGAGTTCCTCTGTCGATAAGCTGCCGTCGGACAGATTCACCCACAGTAACTTGCCATTATACCCGCCTGCCATTACAGCCTCCCTGGTGTAGTTTCAAGAATATTCTATTATGCATCGCCCGACTATCATTTGACAATCCGATTGTCCTTGACGACCCGCGAAACGCGCTAATGGCTTAATTTCAATGTCTATTATGTCATTCCCCGCGAAGCTTGTCCCGTACTCCGATACGGGAGCGGGGAATCTACTTTATGCGTTATTAGA
>JACPPQ010000134.1 GCA_016190925.1 Chloroflexota bacterium
GATGTAAGTTATGTAAAGTATAACTCAAAACTACAACTCAAAAATTAATAAGACGATTCCAAATATGAAGTGTTACATTGTGATTTTGTACGCCTGAGTCTACGCGGGGTGGTGGGTTACGCTTCGCTCCACCCACCCTACGCGTCTGACTATTCTCCACATCCAAACATTGTTTTGTTGATTATTTTATCAGATTAAAGTTCAAAATGATACACTACCTGGATTCCCCGCCTTACGCTGGGAATGACACAATGCGAGGCAGGAATCTTGTTTTCGCAACAATCCTATTTTCGAAGGAATGACACTGAGCGGGGTGGTGGGTTGCGCTTCGCTCCACCCACCCTACGCGTCTGAAGGACTAAGATTGGGTATAACCCAGAATACCCGCTCATTGACATTTGCCCACAGGCCATTATAATACTTATATGCCCCCTTTTTGAAAATTCAAGGGGCAGAGGTGAAAGCCTACTCCTGCAAACGAAGAAGGTGCGGGGCTGTGGGGGAAAAGCCAGGACCTTGTTTTTGCCGGATATATCGCAGGGGGGAGGAGCGGAGCCGCTCATGGCGGCTCTTCTTGTGGGAGGATAAATGAGGAAAAGCAGGACTGTTGCCTGGCTGGCCATTGTAATGGCGCTGGCAATAATTTGGACCCCCGGAGGTAAAAGCTTATCCGCCGAGGGGGAATCCAACGAAACGATAAACGTACAACTGCCGCCGAAAGGACACGAAAAGCTCCAATCGCGGCTCGACCAGATGGTCAAGGCTGATGAGCAGGGGAAAGCAGCTTCCTTTGCGCAGCAACACGGCCTGGAAGCCCAAGGTGGCCGGGTAAGGGTAGTCATCGAGGCTAAACCCGGAAATGAAGCGGCAGTCCTCAACAAGGCGCAGTCCCTGGGCGGAACGCAGGAGACCAGCTACCAGAACCTGCTCCAGGTGCTGATGCCGCTGCCGCGGCTCAAAACCCTGGCCGACGATGACAATGTCAAGTTCATCCGGCTTCCCCGCAAGGCTGTTCCTCTTTCAATCGGTCAAGGGGTAGGCGTGATTAACGCCGATGTCTGGCAGAACGCCGGGTTTAACGGCACGGGTATGAAAATAGGCATCATTGATGAGGGCTTCTACGGCTACACCAGTCTCCTCGGCAACGAGCTGCCAGCCAGCGTAACAACATGGTTTATCGGCGGTCCGGGAAACAGTGAGCATGGCACGGCTATTGCTGAAATCATCTACGATATCGCCCCCAATGCGCAGTTTTTCCTGGCCAACTTCGATACTTATGTAGACTATGCTAATGCCGTAAGCTGGATGATATCCCAGGGCGTCGATGTCATTTCCTCCTCTATCGGGTGGCTCGGCACCGGACCCGGTGACGGCACCGGTCCTATTGCCGATTTGGTCACCAGCGCCAAAAATGCCGGAATCCTGTGGGCGCAGGCGGCGGGCAACTCCGCCAGAAGACACTGGTCCGGCTCATGGAGTGATACTAACGGCAACGGTTATCACAACTTTACCTCTAGCGACGAAGGACAGACAATAAACAACGTTCAGGCAGGTGAAACAATAGTGGTTTTCCTGACCTGGAATGACCCCTGGGGAACATCTTCCAATGATTATGACCTGCTGCTCTTCAATCCCAGCGGCACACTGGTTGACGCCTCCCAGGACCGGCAGAATGGCATCGGTAGCAATGATGAACCGATTGAGGCAATCGATTACACTGTCCCGGCCGGGGCAGGCGGCAACTATTACCTGGCCATTGGAAAATGGTCAGCCAATGACCTTGCCACTTTCCATCTTACGGGTTTCGGCCAGAATTTCGAGTACCAGGTAGCGGCGGGCAGTCTTCTCCAGCCGGCTGACTCCCAGAATGCCCTCACCGTGGGCGCAGTGTTCTGGAATAACCCTTCCACCATCGAAGTATTCAGCTCCCAGGGGCCGACAACCACCGGCGCAATCAAGCCGGACATCGTTGCGCCCGATGGAGTGAGCAGTGAAGCTTATGGTGGCAATTTCTACGGCACTTCAGCCGCTGCTCCCCATGTCGCGGGAGCGGCGCTGCTGGTGAAGCAGCGCTTCCCTTCATATACTCCCACACAAATTCAGAGCTACCTGGAGAGCAATGCTGTCGGCCTGGGCGCTGAAGGGAAAGATAATGTCTTCGGCAGCGGCAGGCTCTATCTTCCCGCTCTTACCGTTGCGCCCCAGATAAGCTTCACGCCAGCCACGGACACAACAATAACCGCGGGCCAGACGTTAACCTTTGTTGCCCAGTTGGACGGCGGTAGTCCCGTAGCCGACGCAGACTGGAAGTGGGACTTCGATTACCAACAGGGTGATACGGATGTTAGCGCTACGGGCATGACTCCGGCGGCACAGGGCTGGGGTAACATAGCCAGCACCTATGTCGTCAGGCTTACCGCCACCAACGAAGCTGGCACTACTGCTGTCACAAGAACCATTACGGTGCAGCCCGCAGCAGCCCATCATCTCACTGTGACCGAGAGCGCCGGAGGCACGAATAACACTACCATAAATGCTGGAAGCAGCCTGGCGTTGACTATTAAAGCCTTCGACCAGTACGGAAACCTGTGCAGCAGCGGCGCTAATGCCTATACCGGCGCTAAGAACCTCGATTTCAGCGGGCCGGTGGCCTCACCTTCAGGCAATCAGCCGACAGTCGAGGGGGTAAATATAGAAGGCACAGGCACTGTAAGCGTAAACTTTACCGGCGGTGTATCTACTGCTGGTGCGGCTACCCTGATAACCTACAAGGCGGAGTCGACTACGGTGGATGTCTCCGATGGAGCCGTAAACTCCACCGTCGACCCGGCCTGGGACCTGGACCTCACGGTTAACCGGGCAGCCTTAGACCATGTCACGCTCAGCCCGGACACGGCATTCCTGCGACCAACCACCAGCCAGCAATTCAATGCGTCGGCCTATGACCAGTATGGCAATGCAGTATCTGGGCCTGGGCTGACCTACACTTGGAGTGTGGTTAACGGTGGCGGAAGCATTGACGTAGGTGGACTATTTACCGCAGGGGGAGCGACCGGCACCTTTGTAAATACCGTGAAGGCCGAGGCCACCGCCGACAGCGTAACAAAGGAGGGCACGGCAACAGCGGTCATCGGGCCAAGCATGACGATGACTGCCACGCTTCAAGGTACTCGATTGCCTCCCGAAGGTCAAGACTACAAGGGTTACAATGTGCCCCTTAAAGTGAAGCTGTATAACGAGGCGGTTACCAACCTGAACATCAAGACCCTGTCTCCGGTGGCCAACGGTACTTTAAGCACCGCTGACGGGAATGTAATAATAACGGGCGTGAACTCCTCTACCATTACTTTTACCGTAGGAGCGCTGCCGCCGGCGGGGACGTACTGGGTGACTCTGCACTCTCCGCATAATCTGGTCAACCTGAAAAACTCGGTGGCAATAGCTGCACAGGGGACAGTCATCGATATGGGCACCCTGCTGGAAGGCGATGCCCAGGACATCACCGAGGGCAGCGTTATCATAGACATCCAGGACTTTGTCAGGTTTGGTAACGCTTATGAGACCGGCCCGGGCATGGCCAACTGGAACGCTACTGCCGACTTCGACCGGAACGGTTGGGTGAGGATATCAGACTTCGGACTGCTGTACCAGAACTACGGCAAGACTTCACCGCAGACAGTGCCTTGAGACTCACAGGCAGGGACGCCCCGTATCAAGTACGGGGCAAGCTCTGAACGGTTCACCGTGAACGGGGCAGGCTCTGTGACACTTAAGTGTTGCGGTGGGTTTCGCTGCGCTGCACCCACCCTACTTTTACTTAAACTCAGGACACTAATCCTGTTCCCGGCTTAATGGAGACCGCAGGTAGGCATTGATGAAACCATCCAGCTCTCCGTCCAGAACAGCATCGGTGTTACTGGTTTGATAACTCGTCCTGTGGTCTTTCACCATGCGGTACGGATGAAGGACGTAGCTCCGAATCTGATTACTCCATCCGGCAACGATGCGCTCCCCTTTTAGTTTTGCCCGCTCCTCGGCATGTTTGGCCATCTGCAACTCCAGCAACCGCGCCTGGAGTATCTTCATGGCAATATCCTTGTTCTGGTACTGCGAGCGCTCGCTCTGGGCGCTGACGGCCATCCCTGTCGGAAGGTGAGTAATACGGACGGCGCTGCTCGTCTTCTGCATGTGCTGTCCCCCCGGTCCGCTGGAGCGGAACGTCTCAACTTTCAAATCATCCGGGCTGATGTGCAGGTCGATTTCCGGCTCTGCCTCAGGCATAACCTCGACAAGGGCAAAAGAGGTATGACGGGCATGGTCAGCATCAAAGGGAGAAAGACGCACCAGGCGATGCACCCCGTGCTCCGATTTCAGGTAACCGTAGGCATAGCTCCCGTTTATTCCGATAGTGACACTCTTAACGCCCGCTTCCTCGCCGGGGGAAATCTCCAGCACCTCGGCCTTGAACTTACGGCGTTCGGCCCAGCGCAGGTACATCCTCATGAGCATATCGGCCCAGTCCTGGGACTCCGTGCCTCCCGCGCCGGCATGGATTGCCAGGAGTGCATTCCTGGTATCGTATCTACCACCGAGGGCGGTCTCCATCTCAAGCTCATCGATTGTCGAGGAGGCTTTGACAATCTCGGTTTCAATTTCAGACATGAGCGGAGAGTCTTCCCCGGCCAATGCAGCCAGTTCCATTATGTCCGCTATGCTCTTTTCAAGCTCACGCCATCGCTGCACGGCCTTCCTGTGCTCGGCAAGCTCCCGCATGATTCTCTGCGCTTTCTGCGTGTCCGACCAGAGGTCAGGCTTGAGCGACTCTTTTTCCAGAACGGCAATCTTCTGTTCTCGGGAAGGGATGTCAAAGATGCTCCTTCAACATCGATATTCTGTTCCACAGCCCCTTCAGTTTGTCACCTTGTTCCTGCATTTACTTCACGTTCTCCTTTTTGATAGCCCGCCGCAACAGCAGAGGACTCTTTCAGATTTCCCCCAGCTGCCAGGTGAGCCATACGGGTTGTTTCAGGTAATCGGTAGCTCCGGCAACATTGGCGCACCCAGTAGATAGCGTGCGGCAAATCTATTTTGTGGCCGATGGACACGTAAACGGGTCTGATGCCCGCTTTGGTCCTCAGGGCGGCGCCAATCACCTCGCCCTCATCTTTTATCTCGGAATAGTCTCCCGGTTCCAGGCCGGGCTCATCATGAGTCCCACAGAGCAGGGATTTGGCGCAGCCAATAGTTGGCGTATCAACGAAAAGTCCGAGGTGGCAAGCGTATCCCATGCGCCGCGGATGAGCATACCCCTGTCCGTCAACCATGATGAGGTCCGGGGTATTGCTGAGGCCCTCGAGAGCGGCCAGGGTCAAAGGCAGCTCACGGAAGGAAAGCAGCCCCGGCACATAAGGAAAGCTGACCTCTCCGCTGACTACCCTCGTTTCCACCAGGTCCAGTGAAGGATAGTCCAGGACAACAACGGCGGCCGTGGCCGTTCCCGAAGTTTTTCTGACCGAGATGTCAACACCGGCAAGCAAGCGCGGCGCGGAGACCTCATTCTGCCTGGATACCTGCACGGCGAGCTTTAGCTGTAACTCGCGGGCCGCGGCGATGCTGACGTCCCAGCCGTGCAGGTTATAGACTTTCATCATTCGATTATATCCAGAATTCAGCTTTCTGACAACCGGGGTTTGAGCAATAGCGAGCAATCTCTCAAATCGCCATTGACAGCTACAGTGCTTATACGGCATAATAACTTGTTGGAAAGGTCAGGTGAAGATGGTAAAGATAAGACTTAGCAGGGTTGGAGCAAAGAAACAACCGAGCTACCGTTTGGTAGTGGCTGACTCGCGTACGGCGCAGGACGGCTCGTTCATCAGTATTATCGGGCATTTCGACCCCATGACTAATCCTGAAACAATAGTCATCGATGAAGAAAAGGCGCTTAGATGGCTGAGAGAGGGGGCTCAGCCAACAGCTACCGCCGCCAGGCTATTGTCGAAGGCCGGTATCATGGAAAAGTTCAAGCCAAACAAGACAACCAAGGAGACAACATGAGAGAACTAATAGAGTACATCGCCAAGTCAATTGTCAATGCACCGGATGACGTTGTTGTTACCGAAGAGACTGATGAGCAGGGATTGACACTGAAACTGAAAGTTGCCGATGATGACAAGGGCAGGGTTATAGGCAAACAGGGCCGGGTAGCCCAGGCTATGCGCACGCTGGTAAGAGTCAAAGCCGCCAAAGCGGGCTCGCGAGCCAGTCTGGAGATTATCTAGCAAGGCCATCTCCACACCCGTCTTTCAAAGCATAAGACAGAAAACTGAAAAGCAATAAACCGATTCATCACCGCGGAAATCTCGTCCCCCCTGGGATTATCGATAGTGAGCGAGGGTTAAAAGCGACCAGGTATTTTCTGCAGCCTCTCAACCGTCTTAGAGCCTGCTTTGATGCAATCCTCACCCTTTAAGGTAGGTAATGTCAGGCTTCCTCAAGCATAAAAAAGGGAGGGGTCGAAGCCTCTCCCTGAAATGTCCTCTTATTACACCCGTGAAACACACGGACTTTCCGTTACCAGCATAAAGCTACGGTTGAGTAGTGCGTCTCCTCCTCTTTTCCGCCACCTTGAGCCGGGCAATCGAGCGGTGAAGCGCCGCTTCCGCTCTGGCCATGTCTATCCCCGGAAGCGGGTGCGCCATGCGCTCTTCAGCGCGTTTCTTGGCCTCCTCCGCCCGTTCCCTATCGATTTCCTCGGCCCTCTCCGCAGTATCGGCCAGCACGATGACCCTGTCCGGTCTGACCTCCAGAAACCCGCCGGACACAGCCAGGTACGTATCCTCGCCACCTTTTTTGAACCTGAGCTCTCCCGGCTGAAGCATGGTCATCAACGGGGTGTGGTGAGGCAAAATGCCCAGTTGCCCCTCAGCGCCCGGAGCTACGATAAGCTCCACTTCGTCTGAGAAGACGGTTCCCTCAGCGGTAACAACGTCAAGCTTCAGGGTTGCCATTGTCTCTTAAACCTGCGCCTCCAGTTTCTTTGCTTCCGCCACTGCGTCTTCAATTGTGCCTACCATGTAGAACGCCTGCTCCGGCAGGGAATCATGTTTTCCTTCCAGAATCTCCTTAAACCCGCGCACCGTCTCCTCAATCTTCACGTAACGTCCCGGCCTGCCGGTGAAGACCTCTGAAACAAACATGGGCTGCGAGAGGAACCTCTGAATCCTGCGGGCGCGGGCCACGGCGAGCTTATCTTCCTCGCTCAATTCTTCTATGCCCAGGATTGCGATGATATCCTGAAGGTCCTTATAGCGCTGCAACACCCGTTGCACCCCGCGGGCTACCATGTAATGCTCCTCACCGACGATGGCAGGTGTAAGTATGCGCGATGTCGAGGTCAGAGGGTCGACCGCCGGGTACAGGCCTTGGTCGGCAATGGAGCGCTCGAGGGCGACAACAGCATCAAGATGGCCGAAGGTAGTGGCTACACCGGGGTCGGTATAGTCGTCAGCCGGAACGTAGATTGCCTGGAAGGAGGTGATTGACCCTTTCTTGGTTGAGGTTATCCTCTCCTCGAGGTCGCCGATCTCGGTAGCCAGGGTAGGCTGATAGCCGACGGCAGAGGGCATGCGTCCCAGAAGGGCCGATACCTCCATGCCTGCCAGGGTATAGCGGTAGATGTTATCGATGAAGAGGAGAACGTCACGCCCCTCCACGTCACGGAAATACTCCGCCATGGTCAAACCGGTAAGCCCGATGCGCAGGCGGACGGCAGGCGGCTCGTTCATCTGGCCGAAGACCATCACGGTCTTTTCGAGGACGCCGGACTCCTTCATCTCTTTCCACAGGTCGTTGCCCTCGCGTGACCGCTCACCGATGCCCGCGAAGACGGAGAAGCCTCCGTGCTCCGTGGCAATATTGCGGATAAGCTCCTGGATGATGACTGTCTTGCCGACACCGGCGCCTCCATACGCGCCTATCTTGCCTCCTTTGGTAAAGGGCGTGATTAAGTCAATCACCTTTAACCCGGTCTCCAGCATCTGGGTGCTGGTCTCCTGCTCCTGATAGGATGGCGGCGACCGGTGAATGGGCCATTTCTCCTTGGCCTGGACCGGCCCCAGGTCATCCAGTGGCTCTCCCATAACATTGAATAAACGTCCCAGGTCGGCTTGGCCCACCGGTACGCTGAGGGCCGCTCCGGTATCCACCGCTTCAGCGCCCCGCTCCAGGCCATCGGTTGGCGAGAGCGAGAGGCACCTGACCCAGTTATTGCCCATGTGCTCCTGGACTTCGAGCACAATCTTTTCGCCGTCCCTGGCAATCTCAATAGCGTTAAAAAGCGCTGGCAATCCGTCCGGCGGGAACTCCACGTCAACCACCGTCCCTATTACCTGCACCACTTTGCCTTTAGCCATGTGTTCACTATCTCCTCTTAAATCTCGAACGATGACGCTCCGTAAGAATAGTAATCAAGATTGCGAACTTTTCGTTTTTCCACAGCGCCAAGCTCCAAGAGGCTATCCAATGCCAGCCTGAAGTCCTCGCTGATACTAGTAGTAAGCCCTGACCCTGTCCTTTCACCCACAAGTGCTTCCCACAGCTCAGAGAAAGTGAAAGCCTCGTTTTTACTGGTAGTAAGGAAGCTATGAATACTCCTCATCCATTCCTCGACTTTCGGGTCTATCTCTAACTCGAATTGTCGCCTGGTTATTGGCATACTCCCCTCCTTCAAACCCTGAAGCCCAACTTGGGTTTATGATAGGTATAGTATATCATACCCCTTTTGGATTTCGCTTCAATCTTTCCTCGTTTCTCTAGTGATTGAAGGGCTTCTATTAACCCTCTTTCCTGTAAATCAGTTCCTCGTGCTGCCAATTCCCTCGACAACTCATCCACATTATAGGCATAATCCTGATTGCGGCGAAGAAAATCAAGGATGAGAAGACTCAGGTCAGGTTCGCCACTTTCAAACTCGCTCCTACTAATAGGCCTTGAACTTCACCCTAAGACAGAGCCGCGGCCGCGCCGGTTATCTCCAGAAGCTCTTTGGTAATCATTTCCTGGCGTGCCTTGTTATGCATCAACGTTAGCTCGTCGATAAGGTCGTTAGCGCTATCCGTCGCATTTCTCATCGCCACCATTCTGGCCGATTGCTCGCTGGCGATGGACTCCAGGATAGCGTGAAAAACCTCCATCTCCACAAATCTGGGCAGCAGGGCGCTGAGTACTCCCACCGCTCCCGGCTCATAGAGGTAATCAACGTTCTCCGATGCAGGTATCACCGCGGGTTCAACAGGCAGAACCTGGTGCACCACCGGCCTTTGCACCATGGTGGAGACAAAATCGGCATAGACCAGGTAGACCCGGTCTACGATAGCATTGGTGTAGTCATCTATGATAATCCGGGATATGGGCAACGTATCAATCAGATTAGGACGGTCGCCCAGATGAGTAAACTCGGCGCGAATGTCACAGCGGTAGCGCCTCATGTAGTCCCGCCCCTTGCTGCCGACCACTATCATTGAGGTTGGCACCTTCTGTTCCAAAATAAAGCTTCCGGTCTTGCGGTTGAGATTGGAGTGAAGCCCCCCGCAAAGACCCCTATCGGGTGTGATGTGCACCACGGCGATTTTAGACACCGGCCTCACCTGTAGCAGTGGATGCAAGGCTTTGCCCGTATCCGGCAGCGCCACAAGGTCGGCAATGACCTGGTGGAGCTTTTCTGCGTAGGGCCGCCCTTGCAGCCCGCGCTCCTGTGCCTTCCTCATCTTGGAAGTGGCAATCATCTCCATAGCGCGGGTGATTTTGGCTACGCTGCGCACGCTGCGTATGCGGCGACGTATTATGCGGATATTAGCCAACTATACCGGTTCTCCTTTAATCGGATAATCAGAATCATTCTAATTATCAATAACCAAATTTCAAGGTTACAAAAGATTCCAGTTTGTCACCCTGAGCGAAGCGAAGGGTCTCGGTGGGGGGACATCCACCCTAGCCCGAGATTCTTCATTTGTCCAGAGTCGAAATCCAGTCCCTCCGCCTCCCCGCTGGGTTCCCGCTCTCGCGGGAATATCGGTTATCCTTTTTCGAACTTAATTTACGCCGCCGAGAAGCTCTTTTTGAACTCCTGGATAGCTGCCTTCAACTTCTCCTCGGTCTCAGGCTTGATTTCCTTATCCGTAGCAATAGCTTTACCAATCTCCGAGTGGTTTGTCTGCAAAAAGCGATAAAAGCCAGCTTCAAAGGCCGTGATTTTCTCCACGGGTACATCATCCAGGTGGCCGTGAATGCCGGCATAGAGAATCGAAACCTGGCTTTCCAGCGGCACCGGCGCATACTGGAGTTGTTTCAAGATTTCAGTGAACCGCCGTCCGCGCTCAAGCTGGATACGGGTTGCTTTATCAAGCTCAGCCGTGCCGAACTGGGCGAAGGCGGCTACTTCGCGGAACTGGGCCAGTTCCATTTTGAGCCTTCCAGCTACCTGTTTCATGGCCTTGGTCTGGGCTTTGCTACCCACCCTGGACACCGAAATACCAACGTTAAGAGCCGGGCGAATGCCGGCATTGAAAAGGTCGGTTTCCAGGTAAATCTGGCCGTCGGTAATGGATATGACGTTGGTGGGAATATAGGCGGACACATCACCGGCCTGCGTTTCAATGATGGGCAGAGCGGTAAGGGAACCGCCGCCGTGTTCCTTCGATAATTTGGCCGCCCTTTCAAGCAAGCGGCTGTGGAGGTAGAAGACATCCCCCGGGTAGGCCTCGCGGCCGGGCGGACGGCGCAGGAGAAGCGCGAGCTGCCGGTAAGCCCAGGCATGTTTGGAAAGGTCGTCATAGATTATCAAAGCATCCTTGCCCTGCTCCATGAACTCCTCACCCATGGCACACCCGGCATAAGGAGCCAGGTACTGCAGGGCAAAGCTGTCAGAGGCGTTGGCAGCAACCACAACGGTATGCTCCATCGCGCCATGAGCCTCCAGGATGGCAACGGTCCGTGCTACATTGGCAACCTTCTGGCCTATAGCTACGTAGATGCAGGTGAGGTTTCCGCCTTTCTGGTTGATGATGGTATCCATGGCAATGGCTGTTTTTCCAGTGGAACGGTCGCCGATGATAAGCTCTCTCTGACCGCGCCCTAACGGTATGATGCTGTCTATAGCCTTGATGCCCGTCTGCACCGGCGTGTCTACCGGCTCGCGGGCCACGACATTGGGAGCAACTCTCTCCAGTGGCCGATTCCTGCTGGTCTTTATTGGCCCTTTGCCATCTATCGGACGTCCAAGAGCATCAACCACCCTGCCGATAAGCTCATTGCCAACAGGCACCTCGGCAATGCGACCGGTGCAACGCACCTCATCGCCTTCTTTAAGCTCGGTGTAGTCGCCGAGGATGATGGCAGCCACGTTATCCTCTTCAAGGTTGAGCGCAATCCCCATCACATGGTTAGGAAACTGGAGCAACTCATTGTACTTGGCGGCCTCCAGCCCGCTGATGCGGGCAACACCATCCCCGAGCTCGATGATTGTACCGACATCAACCATTGTCGACGAGACGCCGAATTGCTCAATCTGGCGTTTGATTGCAGAAACTATGTCCTGTCCTTTAGTAGTCATCTGGTCTATCTCACCCCCATTGGAACATACTCGTTAGTTACTAATACAAACGTAATAAATAATGATGTATCTTTTTTGGTGGCACAGGCGTCCCTGCCTGTGAGC
>JACPPQ010000011.1 GCA_016190925.1 Chloroflexota bacterium
GCGCGGAAGTAGTTCAGCTGGCTAGAACGCCTCCTTGCCAAGGAGGAGGTCGCGAGTTCGAATCTCGTCTTCCGCTCCATGTATGATATAATTGCAAAGGGTTGCTGCTACACCGGGACTCGCAGGCCAGTGGCGACGTAGCCAAGTGGTTAAGGCGGCGGTCTGCAAAACCGCTATCCACCGGTTCGAATCCGGTCGTCGCCTCCATTTATTTGCCGGCCGGGATGGCGGAATTGGCAGACGCAGAGGACTTAAAATCCTCCGGAGCAATCCTTGTGGGTTCGAGTCCCTCTCCCGGCATTGCCTTGAGTGTGAACATGCCCTGGATAACAATCTTGTCGGGTTACCTTCTAGGCTCCATTCCCACCGCTTATATTGCCGGGCGGTTGCTTAAGGATATAGACATACGGCAGGTAGGCGATGGCAATATGGGCGCGCAGAATGCCTTTCACCATCTCGGGAAAAAAATCGGGATAGCCGTATTCCTGGTGGATGCCGGTAAGGGTGTCCTGGCAGTGCTTATCGCCCGGGCAGCCAGCCAGTCCGAAGTGTTAGTAATGCTCTCTGGCGCTGCTGCTGTCCTGGGACACAACTGGCCGGTGTTCCTGGGTTTCCGGGGAGGCCGCGGCGAGGCCACTACTATAGGCGTTCTTCTGACAGTCATCACTTTCCCTTTGCTGATAATGCTGACTATCGGCCTGATGGTGCTGGTCAGAACGCGGAATGTTATTGCGGCAAGCGCAGCCGGGTTTATCCCTCTGCCGGTTGTGTGCTGGCTGTTGGGGTATTCACCACAGCTTGCGGCTTACGGTGTCGCTCTGCCTTGCCTGGTTGGTCTCACTCATTTTCTCAGAGCGCGCCACGCTACGGAACGGCAAGCGTAGTCTGACAGCATTTCCGAGGAGGTTAACCCAAATGATACCAAAAAGGTACGCAAAATATGAAAAAACAGTGTCCCTGGCGTGTGTCAACTTCACCGCAATATGGGGAAACAAAGCCGCCACTCTGGAAAAAATGAAAGCCATTACCCGGGAGGCGGCGCTCCAGGGAAACAACATAATCGTCTTCCCTGAAATCGCTTTAACCGGACATGAATGTGATGAGGAAGGCGTTTCCAATCACAAACCCTGCGCTATGCACCGGGAAAACGCAGAGACGGTGCCCGGCCCGTCAACTGAGGAAATGGCGAAACTGGCCAGGGAACTGGACGTGTACATTATCTTCGGAATGCCGGAACAAGACCGAACAGATTCAAGATTACGGTACATCGCCTCCGCCGTGATTGCGCCGGAGGGTATCCTCGGCACCTACAGGAAACTGCACCTCGGTCCGAAACCGATTTCCAACGAGAGCGTCTGTTTCGTCCCCGGAAACAGTATCTCGGTCTGGGAGACTCGATATGGTCCCCTGGGGGTCCAGATTTGTAAAGATTTCTGGTTTTATCCGGAGCTATCCCGCATCATGGCTCTTAAAGGGGCGCGCCTTCTGATTAACACCACGGCCAGTCCCGCCAGGCCGGGAAAACCGTACTTCCTGGTGCAACTGACCGGCGCGCGGGCTACGGAAAACCTGGTATATACGGCCAGCGCCAACCTGGTTGGCAAGGACAGGTCAATGAATTTCTACGGGTCGAGTTCCATCTGCGGCCCGGTATTTCTGCCCAGCGCCTTTGGCCCAAGGTTTGATGCGGTTATCGCCACGGGCAGCGACCATACAGAGGAAATCGTGAGCGCCACATTGAATTTTGAAAAGCTCCACCGGTGGTGGCATTTTCTTGACTGGACCGAGGACCGCCAGGCTCAGCTTATTGCCGATGAATTTAGGGAACTGTCTCCGGCAGTTGCTCTTGAGAAAAAACGCCCGGGTTAGAGAGCGAGTTCACTTCGGTGCCACAGGCCTCCGTGCCTGTGAGCCGTGAATAGTGATTATGCTCTTGGGGCGGGCGGGTCCGAGACCCGCCCCTACAGTATTTTCATTATCAGTGGGTCCGCCTGAGGCGGATGACAAATTACTTACAGTGATAATCTCTTGGAATAAAGGGCAAAGCCCTCAGGCGGCCATAAGGTAACGGCTTCAGGAATGGCTGGACCGAAGTTTACCCTCCCGGGAATGGCAAAGGCTGTCTTTGTTGTCCCGCTACCCTGTGTCTTCAAATAATCGAGCGCCCAGTCCACCAGTATGTCTCCTTCCATCTCAAGCGGAAAATCAGGAGTAAGCCCCTTTCCCTCTATGGGCCTCTCTGATGGGGTAAGCCACCGGCCGATGGTCAGATATATGGCGGAACCATCGTTCAACCGGCGCACCGTATTTACGCTGCCTTTTCCAAAAGTCTGAGTCCCGGCAACCTTGGCCCTTTTATGGTCCTGGAGAGCTCCTCCGAGCACCTCACTGCCGCTGGCGCTTCCGTTGTTTACCAGGACAACCATTGGCAACTCCGTCACCAGCTCCGTTTTCACCACGCTCATGGCAGTTTTCCCGCCGGTGTTGCTCACTACGTTAACTACCACACCTTCTTTGATGAACTGGCTGGCTACTTCGATAGCAGCCTGTAGCGGACCGCCGGGGTTATTACGCAGGTCCAGAATGATGCCCCTGGCACTGGCAGGCATCTTCTTCAGGGTAGCCAGAAGCTCGGACGGGGTAAAGTCAGAGAAACTTGAAATCCTGATGTAGGCCATGTCACCGCGCATCTCAAAAGATACGGTCTCCAGTTTTATCTGTGCGCGGGTAATGGTAAGCGTCACCGGCTCCTTTTCGCCTTCGTGAAGGACGGTAATGGTAACGTCAGTGCCCGCAGGCCCCTGGATTTTGAGGATTGCCTCCGTAATGGTTAGTCCCTCCACTGACTCACCGTTTATTTTGATTAGCTTGTCACCCGGTCTGATGCCTGCTTTCTGGGCAGGAGAGTCTTCAATAGGCGCAATAAACGTAATCTGGTTATCTTTTACACCCACGTATGCCCCAATGCCCTGATACGCGCCTCTGAGGCTTTTTGCCTGGGCCTGGTAAACCTGTGGTGGCAGGTAAGCGCTATATGGGTCGTTGAGGGCTTCTATCATCCCGCGGATAGCCCCGCCGCTCAATGTTTGAGCCTCCAGCTTATCCTTTTCCACGTACTCGTTGACAATGATATCCCAGGCCTCGCCAACCGTGCCCAGTCCTGAAGAGTTCTGGGCTTCGAAAGGGATACAGCCCCCCATCAAAATTAACAAGAGAGCTAGAACTAACGCGACCAACAAAGACTTACTTTTCCACATAATCTGTCACCCCCCACATCATAATTGTAACAGTTTTTCCAATACGAAGCGATTTGGGTGGTCTATGGCAGAACAGGAACAACGTTCGGTTTAAGCGCCGGAGACGGGGCAAATGCGGGTGTTGCTCTACAGACTCCTAACCCGCCCATAACCAGGCTTAAAACCAGGATGAGACACATAATAATCCAGATTGCCTTTTTCACTCTCGCTTCCCCTTTTGAGACTTCCAGTGTTTCCTCTGCCGTATATATTTCCGGAGCAGCCCGAACGCTCGCGGATAAGCGTCAGAAATAGCTTTGCATTATTATAGCGTATTTTCAGACAGAGTATACCGTGAAACCGTAGAAGCAGGAGGAGCCTCCCGCGAAACGCGCTTATGGCTTAATTTCAATGTCTA
>JACPPQ010000137.1 GCA_016190925.1 Chloroflexota bacterium
AGCCAGGATAAGCCTTATACTGCAGAGGAGATTGACAAATATTTCGAAAAGCTGGTGATGCCAAGTATCAACGGAATCTCAGGCGGCTAAGGAGAGAACACCGCGAGCAGAATGTGCACGAATGGCCGATGAAAAACCAACCGGGCAAGAATGAAACTCTCATACTATGTCACTTCTTGAGCACATTCTGTTAATAAAAAGTGCACACTCCACCAAAGGGGACGTGGGGTCGGATGTCAATAATGGACACCAAACCTTTCATGCTGCCAGTAGTTCGGCATAGTATTTGTGCAAGTAACTCGCCGGCGCCAGGTAACCTAACTTAGCCTGGCGGCGCTGCCGGTTATAGAAAATCTCGATGTATTCGGTGATGTCTCGCCTTGCTTCTTCTCTGCTACTGTAGTGGCGGTGATTGACCAGCTCCTGTTTCAATATTCCCCAGAAGCTCTCCATAGGTGCGTTGTCAAAGCAGTTCCCTGTCCCGCTCATCGAGGCTTGCAACCCAAACTGCCCGAGAAGATTCCGGTACTCCAGGGAGCAATATTGGCTGCCCCGATCAGAGTGATGCATCAGCCAATGATAACTGGCCACACGAAACCACGAACCCGGCGTTAGGGTATAATATTAGGTATGAGCTCAGTTAATCTACCAGGAGGTCAAGATGAAGATGTCTAGACGCGCCGTACTGCTAATGGTCGCAGTCAGTTTAGTCATTGTCGTTGGGATTGCCGCCTGTGCCCGCCCACCGCAAGGAGCCCCGCCAGATTCTCCCGCGTTTGGCTACACTTTGCACATTGACGCCATCAAGCATATTAACGACGACCCTGACCGGGTTGTACATCACTACGTCAAGGCTATCAGCGACGAGATAAGTCAGGCCCTCTTGTACGATAGTGACGAGCCGAACGCGCGGCTCATTGGTATAGAGACCATCATTAGCCCGCGGATATACACGGCATTGCCGGAAGACGAGAAACCCAACTGGCACTACCACAAGACCGAGATACCGATGGTCAACGCCCAGCTGCCGGACCTTGGTGAGAAAGAGGCAGCCGCCGTAGTGGCCAAGCTGGAGGATACCTGGGGAAAAGTGGTGATTATCTGGAAGCCTGGTGACCCGGCACCAATGGGGTTTTCTATTACCCGGCCGCAATCTACGCCCTAGGCACCCTGGCAAGTCGCGAAGGTTATCTTCAGGACGAGTTGCCTTACGAACGAAGGGGCATGTTGCGACTGACTCTTGAAAAATAATTCGCACTGGCTATCATGATGGCACAGAAAAACGGGGGCGCTCACCCCTGGCGGACCTGTGCATCTGCCCTGCACTAATCTGCCATCTTGATTGCAACATGGAATAAGTAACTCTTTACCGCTCAGCGGACATGCTCGGAGAGCTTCAACGGGTCATATCCAACAGACTCAGCGCGCGGATTGGTGTACTTTCTCGGCGCAAGCACCGGCGGCTCTCCTTTGACGCTCTTAACCAGCTCAAAAGCCCGTTCCAGCACATCGGCTTCGCCTTCCAGCGCCAGGGCCACCGCTCCCTCGGAGCCGGCAATGCCCCCTGATGCCACGTGCGTGGCGCCAGCGCCGGTGAGCGCCCGGATAGCCTGGATTTCTGTGACTACCTTTGCGTTGGCGAATGTAATCAGGGCGCACGGCAACCCCATGCTGTACTTGTAACGAAAGAGTCCGCATTTTTGAGCCGCATCACTAACTGAAGGAACGAGCTTCTCCAGTCCAACCGGACAAATGAAAGTGGCGCCGCGGGCTGCCGCGGCAAACCAGGCATCATACATAAAACCGCCGGCGTGCGCCGCCACCAGAGTGCCGATGTTTCCATTAGCGTCGATGGCATTAGCTCCCTTGATAAACACATCGCCCGGACGGGCGTTGCGGAGAGCCTCTTTCTGGTGCATCTCGATGAGCTTACCATTCTGAAGCACGAAAGGATTTATCTTTATTCCAGGATAGGTGGAGTTCAACTCCCCTTCCGAGATTACACCGGAGGCAAAGTCGGCCTTGTGTGCGATGGTCTTCCCCAGGACTTCTTCCGCCACAAAGGCATTGGTAGTGCCCCAGGCTATCACCAGTGTACCCTCCTTGAGCACCGCCTTTATCTCAGGCAGGGCAGCCACCGCCTTTGCTACGAGCCGCTTGGACTCCGCTGGATTCAGAGAAACGAGAGCCGATTCCAGCTTCGCCCCGGGTAAAACCGTACGTTCGAACGCAGGATGCTCGTAAAACATTATTACTCCTCTCACTCGATTCGCTAATTTATTCGCATTGGCTATCATGATGGCACAGAAAAACGGTGGCACCCGCCTCAGGCGGACCTGTGCATCTGCCCCGCACTAATCTGCCATCTTGAACGCTACATAGAATTAGCTGGCAAAAAGTTCAAACGTGAGCTTGAGACGGTTGGAATCTACTTAACTAATACAAACGATTGACATATTTGTACATGGGTTATCTGTCCTTGCGAGACCCGCCCGCCTTTGGCGGGTCGAAGCAATCCGTACGACTGCTGTGAGTACGAGTTCTTTGTTTAAGTAAAAGATATTTTG
>JACPPQ010000138.1 GCA_016190925.1 Chloroflexota bacterium
CGCGGGAATGACATAGGGCGTGTTAATATTTTCATCGTTCGTGAGTGCGCCTCAGGCGCATGACAAATTGTTTGTTGTTTGTCTCTTGGTTATTTACCTATTAGTCATCCACACGTGATTACCATGAAATATGAGACTCGTAGTCCTGCTTTACTTCCTGGCTGTCGACTTTTCTCTGGCAGCTTCTATACTCTTCCGCAGGGCCGCCATGAGGTCCTGTGCCTCGATTTTCGGCGCTTCGATTGCTTCGATCTCTCCACCCTCTACCCTGGCTTCGAGCATCTTTTCCAACGCTACTCGGTACTCGTCTTTATATGCCGAGGGTTCGAATTTCTTCGTCATTTCCGCCACTAGCGCCTCCGCCATTTCCAGTTCCTGCGATTTGAGCTTCTGCGCAGGTGGAGCCAGCTCGGCGGGCGAGCGCAGCTCATCCTGGTAATGCATGGTATGCAAGGCCAGAATATCGCCGAGCGGCCTCAGCGCACAGAGGTGCTCCCTCCTCTGGAAGGAGACCTTGGCAAGTCCGATTTTCCTGGTTTTGAGCAATACTTCCCGGAGAAGGGCGAAAGGCTTTACCCCGAGTTCTTCCGGCTCGAGGTAGTGGCTGGCATAGTAATAGATGGGGTCTATCTCCTGCGAATCCACAAACCCGAAGACCTCAATGGTGTGAGTTGTCCTGACCGGAACCTTCTCGAAGTCGCTTTCCTTGAGAACCACATATTGCCCTTTAGCGTAAGGATAACCTTTTACCATTTCCGCGGGAGTAAAATATACATCGTCCTTTTCACAGTACCACATTTGTTTCGGCCTGGTGAGGCATTTTTTGTGGAGGAAATTAAAGCTGAGGGTTTTGCTCTCCGTGGCGACATACATTTTGACGGTAATGACTACCATCCCAAAGCTGATGGCGCCCTTCCAGAATGCTCTAGCCATTTCGCACCTTCCTAACACAGACTGGCTGGAAACTCTAAATCCTAAGCACGAAATCCTAAAAAATTTCATCCGCCTGAGGCGCACTAATGTCCAAAATACCAAAAGCCATAGAAAAAATATTCAGCTTAGAGCTACGGTAAAAAATAATCTTGACACTTTGAGCAAGATTTTCACTGATAATGAGACAACGGCGGCCTAATCGAAAATAAGCATCTATAATCCAGCTTATCACAAACATCTGGTAAGTCAAACGAGGGCTTTGCGGGTCACGCGTAAGCATTGCACGGATTGGTTAAAGCCGCAACCAAGCGGACGATTGACATCCCTGACACTCATAGATTAGGATGTCTAGCGGTGGACGTCCCAGTTTACTAATGGTCTTAAAATAATTTAGACTTGTCTTTGCGAGGTCCGCCTGAGGCGGACGAAGCAATCTCAATGAATGGCTTTAGGCAATGGTTGATATTGCCACGCTTGCGTGCCGTAACACTTCAGCGTGCAGGCACGTCGCTTAGTGTACACTGACCCTTCAGCAGAAGGGGAATGTGCTCCTCGCGGCGACGCATTTCGTAGTCTTTACTATTATGAGAGATTGGTAAGTGAGAGGTTAAATGTATGGACAAGCAGAGTTTGTGCTTCCGCTTTTCGGAAGAGCAGGAACGCTTTCGTCAAAACGTACGCGAATTCGCGCAGCGAGAGATTGCTCCGTATTCGGCTCAATGGGACCGCGATGCGGAATTGCCCCGGCAAGCCATAAAGAAGATGGCGGAAATGAAACTCCTCGGCATCCTCGCCCCACGGGAAGTTGGTGGTCAGCAAAAGGACTACACCACTCTGGGTATCGCGGTAGAGGAAATCGCGCGGGCGGATGCAAGCTGCGCTATTCTGTGCTCCATGAATAATACGCTCTCCTCCGTCATCAAGGGCTGGGGCGAAGAGCACCTCCGCTCCGTCATCAGAGGAGAAAAGCTCATTGCTCTGGCGACCACCGAACCCGGCTCTGGCTCGGACTTGGCTGCGATGAAAACCATGGCTGAACTCAAGGGAAATTATTATGTGCTCAACGGTGTTAAGAGGTATATCAGTGTCATCCCGGGCGCGGACACTGCCGTTGTTGGAGCTAAAGTGCCAGTAAAGGATGGCAGCCCACGCATAAATCTCTTCAGGGTAGATATGAACCTGCCTGGAATCACGACCACACCAATCAAGGAGATGGGGCTGCGCGCCCACCAATTGGGCGATATTTCCTTCAAGGACGTCAAAATCCCCATCACTCATATCCTGGGCGAGAAAGATGAAGGGCTGAAAGCCGCCCATATCCGGTGGAACGCTGCCCGTTCACTGGCCTCCCTCATAGCCGCGGGAATCGCCATGTCTGCGCTGGATGCTGCCCTGGATTATGTCAAGAAAAGACATGCATACGGACGGCCCATCGGGAAATTCGAGGCCGTACAGTTCCCTCTGGTGGAAAGCTACACCAGGGTCGAAGCGGGAAGGCTCCTGGCCTATAAAGCTCTCTGGATGCTCGATAACGGTATCGTTGCCACCAGGGAAGCAGCAATGGCCAAGTGGTTCTCCGCGACTGTCTCGTATCAGGCTATCGATTGTGCCATGCAAGTACACGGGGGGGCGGGTTATACCACGGAGTTGGGACTGGAGCAAAAACTCAGGGACTGTCGCGGCCTGTTTTACACCCAGGGCACAATTGAGATTATGAAGATGCTCATCGGCAGGGAGATGCTTGGCAATGAGTTCCTGCCGTACAAATAAGTGTAGCGTCTTACCAATAGTCTTAAAATAATTTGGACTTGTCATTGCGAGACCCTTCCGCAGAAGGTCGAAGCAATCTCAAAGACTAGCTTTAGGC
>JACPPQ010000021.1 GCA_016190925.1 Chloroflexota bacterium
GCTGTGAACGGGACAAGCTTCGCGGGGAATGACAATAATAGACATTGAAATTAAGCCATAAGCGCGTTTCGCGGTAAGCTCAATACGTCTTCTTTTGATTAAACTATGAAGAATGGAAAATTTATCGGGGTCATCGGCGGCAGTCAGTGCACGGCGGAAGAGGCAAGACTCGCTGAGGAAGTCGGGCGGGAGGTGGCAAAGCGGGGCGCTATCCTTGTTTGCGGCGGCCTCGGCGGGGTGATGGAAGCCGCCTGCAAAGGCGCCAGTTCCGAGGGCGGGGTAACCGTAGGCATTTTGCCGGGGGACAACCGCCAGTCGGCTAACCCTTATGTCTCCATTCCTGTAGTCACCGGATTAGGCCATGCCCGCAATATCATCGTGGTCAGGTCTTCGCAGGCAATCATCGCCGTAGGAGGAGCTTACGGCACGCTATCGGAGCTCGGACACGCCCTGCAAAATAATATACCGGTAATCGGCCTGAATACCTGGTCGCTCTCCAGGAACGGCAAGCAGGACACATCAATCATCCCTGCTCAGAATGCGGTGGATGCGGTAGAAATCGCCCTCAGCCTGGCGAATCAAGCTCCCGCACGGGTACCAACTCCGAAAGGAGAACATGTCGGCCATTGATACCATCAGAGCGAGGGAGATACTGGACTCGCGGGGAAACCCCACCGTCGAGGTTGATGTTGAGCTAGTTGACGGGACAGTGGGACACGCCGCCGTGCCCTCCGGGGCCAGCACCGGCAAACACGAGGCGGTGGAACTGCGGGACGGAGACGCCGCCAGGTACGGGGGCAAGGGAGTCCTCAAGGCGGTTGCCAATGTCGCCGGTCCTATCGCGAAGGCAATCAAAGGCATGTCCGCCACTGACCAAGAGAGCATAGACCGCAAGCTGGTAGAAATCGACGGCACCCCCAATAAATCGAAACTCGGGGCTAACGCCATCCTGGGGGCTTCGCTGGCAACGGCCTACGCAGCAGCCAGTTCTAAGAAGGTGCCTCTTTACCGTTACCTGGGCGGGGTGGTGGAGGCCATTACCCTGCCGGTCCCATTGATGAATATTTTGAACGGCGGGAAGCATGCCGCCGATTCCACGGACTTCCAGGAGTTTATGATAGCGCCGGCTGGAGCCGGAAATTTTCGCGAGGCGCTGCGGATGTGCGCCGAGGTATACCAGTCGCTGAAACAGGTGCTTAAAAAGAAGGGGCTGAATACCAATGTCGGCGACGAGGGCGGTTTCGCCCCTACCCTGAAATCGAACAGGGAGGCTGTTGAGGCCATCCTTTCCGCCATCGAAAAGGCAGGCTATAAACCCGGCAAGGACTGTCTCATCGCCCTCGACCCGGCTTCCAGCGAGTTGTATAAAAATGGAAAGTACGCCCTGGCAAGGGAAGGGGGTTCGCTTACCAGCGAACAGATGGTGGAGTATTATGTCAAGTGGGTAAATGACTACCCTATCGTTTCCATCGAGGATGGGATGGCTGAGGACGACTGGTCCGGCTGGCAGCTTCTTACCCGAAAGCTCGGTGATAAAATCCAGCTGGTAGGGGACGATTTGTATGTCACCAACGTGGAGCGCCTTAGTCGCGGAATCAAATTGAAGGCGTCCAACTCAATCCTTATCAAACTGAACCAGATAGGCACCCTTACCGAGACCATCGCTGCCATAAAGATGGCGCAGCAGGCAGGCTGGACCGCAGTGGTGAGCCACCGCTCGGGTGAGACAGAAGATACCACCATCGCCGACCTTGCCGTGGGACTGAATACCGGCCAAATCAAGGCCGGCGCGCCGTGCCGCTCGGAGCGGGTGGCGAAGTACAACCGTCTCCTCAGGATTGAGGAAGAACTCGGTGGAAGCGCCCGCTTTGCGGGAATCAAGGCTTTTCACAATCTAGGTATGAAAGAAGCTCCTTATGACTGAAATTATACCCGGAATCTACATGATAAGGCTTATTCTGCCTGACTCCGGTGTTGGCTCTATCAATGTCTTCCTGGTCAAGGGCGCCGACGGATATCTCATGGTCGATACCGGATGGAATATGGACAAGGTTTTCGATTCTTTCAAAGCCCAGTTAACAGAGCTTAAAATTGATATCAAAGACATAAAACAGTTAGTGGTAACCCATATCCACCCTGACCACATGGGACTTGCCGGCACTCTGCAACAACTGGTCGGGGCGAAACTTGCCGTGCACTATCTGGAGAGCGCCCTGATTTACTCCAGATATAAAAATATGGACAACCTCCTCGCCAACGTGCGCCGCCTGCTACATACGCACGGCGTGCCTGAAGAAAGGGTATCCGAGTTGCAGATGGCCTCCACAGCTGCGGCAAAATACGTAGCCTCTGCCAGGCCCGATATCGCTTTGTACGATGGTAATACCATAAGCACCGGACTGTTCAACATCGAGGTGATATGGACGCCAGGTCACTCACCCGGTCACATATGTCTCTATGAGCCGGAGAAAAAGATTTTATTCTCGGGAGACCACATCCTGCCCGTTATCACTCCGAACGTAGGCCTGCACCCGGAATCCAGTTTCAATCCACTCGGCGATTATATCAATGCGCTCAAGCGGGTGAAGCAACTCGGCGTCAGCCTTGCATTGCCCGCGCACGGAGACCCGTTTACCACAGTTAATGAACGGATAGATGAGATTATTCACCATCACCAGGTAAGAGACAGGGGAATTCTGCGGGTTATGAGAAGTGAGCAGAAAACGGCTTTCCAAATAGCTTCGCAGATTTCCTGGATTTCAGATACAAACGGCGTCGGCTGGGAAGCCCTCTCACCCCTCGATAAGAGGCTGGCTGTGCTGGAGACCATTGCGCATCTCGAGGCTATGTCCGCTAACGATATTATCGTCAGAGAGAAAAAAAACGGGACTATATATTACCGCACCTCAGGCAAACCATATCCTGCGTGATGCAACAAAGATATGATAAGACCCGATAGAAATACAAAGACGATTGGAATCACCACCACCATACCCTCAGAAGTTTTGCTGGCTGCGGGCTACCAACCGGTTGACCTGAATAATGTCTTTATTGCCGACTCCAACCCCGAAAGGCTGATTAACATCGCCGAGAGGGACGGCTTTCCTTTGAACTGCTGTAGCTGGATTAAGGGAATTTACGGGGTGTGTAAAGAGCGCAGGCTCGATACCGTACTGTGCGTCACCACCGGAGACTGCTCCAATACCATCATGCTGATGGAAGTCCTGAAGCATAAGGGATTCAACACCATCGACTTTGCCTACCCTCCACAGCCGGATATGAAGCGTATGCAGGAAGCTCTGCAATCGCTGGCGGATACGCTGGGCACTACCCTCGAAGCAGCCTCCAGAGTAAGAGATGAACTGAGAGCCTGCCGCAGCCTTCTTATGAAGCTCGACGAGCTTACCTGGAAGGAGGGCGTGGTCAGCGGATTCGAGAATCACCTGTGGCTGGTGAACTCTTCAGATCTCAACGGGGACCGGCACGAATACCAGCGAGGTCTGCAAACTCTTCTGGCCGAATGCCGGAAGCGCCCGCCCTATCCGAAGGACTGGCTTCGGCTTGCCTATATCGGAGTCCCGCCGGTATACGCTCAAGACCTGCATAAGTTCCTGGAGGGCAACAGCGCAAGGGTGGTATTCAATGAAATCCAGCGGCAGTTCGCCATGCCGGACCCCGGCAATTCCCTGGCGGAGCAGTACACCCGCTATACCTATCCCTACTCCATACACCATCGGCTAAGGGACATAACCGGCGAGATGGAGAAACGCCATGTGGACGGTGTCATCCACTACGTGCAGGCCTTCTGCCACCGGGGAATCGGAGACATTGTTTTCAGGGGCAGCATTGATTTGCCCATTCTAACGCTGGAAGGTAACGATGAGTTTTTCTTGAGCCAGCATGTGAAAACCCGTATCGAGGCATTCATCGATATGCTGCAACGCAACGGGAAACACAGCCGGAAGGCTCTAAGTATTTGATTACCTAAATACCATAAAAATGATTCGCTCTCTCCCCTTGCGGGAGAGATGTAAAGCCTGCCCTGAGCGAAGCGAATGGGTGAAGGTAAATAATCGGGTATCACCCTCACCTGTGCCTTTCCCGTCAAGGGCGTCAAGGGAGAGGGAATTAATCAATTTGAAAGTATTACAACGCTAATTTATGAGCAACAAAGTACTATATTAATAAAACAGGAGGTAAAATGGCGACCAAAGTCGGAATCAATGGCTTCGGGAGGATAGGGAGGCTGGTATTCAGGACAATCAAACAATACCACAGTGACAGGCTGCAAGTGGTAGCCGTCAACGACCTGACCAATCCCAGGACCAACGCACACCTGCTGAAATGGGACAGCGCCTATGGCCGGTATCCGGGCACCGTCGAATCTACGGAAGATTCCATAGTGGTGGACGGCAAGAAGATTAAAGTTTTCGCGCAACGTGACCCAGCCCTAATCCCCTGGCAGGACGTTGGAGCGGACATAGTAATAGAGTCTACCGGCCTGTTCACCGATGCCGCCAAAGCCGCAGCCCACCTTAAAGGCGGCGCTAAAAAGGTCATCATCTCGGCGCCTGCGAAGGGAGAGGATGTAACCATCGTCCTGGGCGTCAACGAGGGCAAATATGACCGGACAAAGCACAACATTATATCGAACGCGTCCTGCACCACCAACTGTGTCGCCCCGGTGGTCAAGGTGCTGCACCAGAACTTTGGAGTCAGTAAAGGACTGATGACCACCGTCCACGCCTACACCAACGACCAGAGAATAATGGATATGGTGCACAGCGACCTGCGGCGGGCGCGCGCTGCCGCCATCAACATCATACCCACCACCACTGGCGCCGCCAAGTTGGTCGGGGAGATTATACCTGAGCTCAAAGGCAAGATTCACGGCCTGGCGCTCAGGGTTCCGACCCAGACCGGCTCTATCGTCGATTTTGTCGCCGACCTGAACAAGGAGGTCACCGTCGAGCAGGTCAACGCAGCCTTTAAAGCGGCGGCTGAAGGCCCCTTGAAGGGAATCCTTGAGTATTGCACCGAGGAGCTGGTCAGCTCGGACTTCAAAGGGAACTCCTGCAGCTCCGCTTTTGACGCTCCCAGCACGATGGTAATCGGCGGCAACATGGTCAAGGTGCTCTCCTGGTACGACAACGAATGGGGCTATAGCTGCCGCCTGGGAGACCTGACCGCGTTTGTGGCGGATAAGGGAGTGTGAGGAAAGGGCAACGCATATTGGAACTGAATGGGTGAAGAAGGAGCTTTTTCTCCGCAGCTGTTCAGGTTAGAACTTGGTGGGTGGAGCAGGTTTGCTTTTCCCGAACCTAGTAGATACAAAATGAGCCGAACTTCAGATTAGCAAGTAAATAAACGCAATTCACAGTCATTCTGAGCTTACCGCGAAACGCGCTTATGGCTTAATTTCAATGTCTATTATTGTCATTCCCCGCGAAGCTTGTCCCGTACTCCGTTACGGGAGCGGGGAATCTACTTTATGCGTTATTAGACCCTCCGCC
>JACPPQ010000139.1 GCA_016190925.1 Chloroflexota bacterium
CTGCTGAAGGGTCAGTGTAAACTAAGCAATCTTAACCTTTTGCCTAAAGCTAGTCTTTGAGATTGCTTCGACCTTCTGCGGAAGGGTCTCGCAATGACAAGTCCAAATTATTTTAAGACTATAGGTAATATAATTTAATAATCTAAAGTTGAGCCTCGCATTTAGTGCGAGGGGGTTCTAAAGGGGGGTTCCCCCTTTAAGATACTGTCCTGAGACAGCGGGCGCCGCAAGGCTTAAAGAACGCCTGCCGAGGAAAGAGTCGAAGCATTTTGTTTTGATGAAGTCCTTGTGCATGCCCCGCACGAGGACTTTTTTATTATAGCTGTCGGCGCTCAGCCGTCAGCAATCAGCTTGAAGACAAGGGGAGGCTGATAGCGAATAGGGAGCTTGCTAGGAGGAAAAAGATGCCCAGAGAAGAAACGCTAAAGAAAAAGGCAGAGGCTATCGAAGGACTGAAGGAAACTTTCGATAAGTGCACCATCGGCATTCTGACGGACTACCGGGGACTCACCAACCAGCAACTCACCGAGCTACGGCGCAAGCTGAGGGAGTCCGGAATTCAATTCAAGGTAGTCAAGAATACCATGGCGCGCTTCGCCGCGGAAAAGTCGGGCAAGGGCAAGCTGGTCGGTCTCCTCGAAGGACCGGTTGCCATCGTATTCGGCTATGACGAGATAACCGCGCCGGCGAAGACCCTCACCGAGTATATCCGCGCCACCAAGTCCACCCTCGCCATAAAGGGCGCTTTTGCCAGCGATACGGTGTTCACTCCCGCAGAAGTGACCGCCCTCTCGTTGCTGCCATCGAAAGAAGTCCTGATAGGCAAGGTAGTGGGCGGGATAAAAGGCCCGCTCTATATCCTCGTCGGTTCACTCAACAGCCCTTTACGGGGCTTTATGGGAATTCTACAGGCCAGGATACAGCAGTTGGAGAACACTCAACCCGCAACCGAGGCAAAAGCAAGCTAAGGCGATAAATCGCGCCGATAACTGATAAGAAAGTATAAATTCAAAAAGGAAGGGAAAAACATGGCAAACGTCGAAGAACTAATCAATTCAATAAAAGGCATGACCGTACTGGAGCTTTCCCAACTGGTAAAAGCCCTGGAGACCGAGTTCGGGGTCAGCGCGGTGGCCGCACCCGTGGCGGTAGCCGGCGGAGCGCCCGCGGCAGCCGGAGCCGCACCAGCTGAGGAGGAGAAAACGGAGTTCACCGTAGTCCTTACCGAGATAGGGGCAAACAAAATCAATGTCATTAAAGCCGTGCGAGAGCTGACCAACCTGGGACTTAAGGAGTCCAAGGAATTGGTGGAGGGCGCCCCCAAGCCCGTTAAGGAAGGGGTCAACAAAGACGAGGCCGCCGCAGCCAAGAAGAAGCTGGAAGAGGCCGGCGCTAAAGCTGAGATTAAGTAGATATTGCCTGGAAAATAGAATTTGTAGGGGCGACCACAGGGGTCGCCCCTAGCAAGGCAACATTTTCATCTCTCGTAGTCCGCCCTCTGGCGGATTGCAAGCGTTCATAGCCTGCCCTGTACTCAATGCGTGGTGAGACTGTCGAACCATAGCGCTATGCAGGAAGTTCACCCTTCGACCCTCCTTCACTAAAAGTTGCGGAGGGCAAGCAGGCTCAGAGTGAGCGGAAATAGGCGGTTTTTCTCGTTGCTAAACACCTTTAAGAACTGAGAGAGGGTCCCCAAACCCCTCTTTCTGTTGGAGATAACATCATCCGGCGGTGACCTCACGTGGCATGGGCAAAGAGGAGATGAAAGCTATTGCCGTCGCCATCTGAAGGTCATCTCCCACATTGACGGCGAGGCCGTGTGCAACCAGGTGAAGGAAGAGGTGGCCCACATGTGCTCCCGCTTCCCCGTGCCGGGGATTGACGAGTAGAGTGAAATTCCAAGAACCAAGAGACAAGCTCTAAACAAGCTCAAAGGTTCAAAGCACAAATGACCATGTTAGAGCATTCACTAGCCCGAATCTAGCAAGATAATCCCTTTTGTAGTATACTATAGTCAAAATTGCATTGTGGATATGAGATTGTGCTGGATTTGGCTGCCACCAACATACTCACTTAATATATCACTCTAGATGAAATTGATCACCTCTACAAAGAACTAGAGCGTTAGTTCAGAGACAAGTTTTTGATTC
>JACPPQ010000145.1 GCA_016190925.1 Chloroflexota bacterium
CGTTCGTGGTGAGCCCATCGAACCATGAACGGCCAAATAAATTCAAATTGTTAAATTCAAATGTCCCAGACCGGTTTTGAATTTTGGACATTCGTCCGCCTGAGGCGGATGACAAATTACCTGGAAAATACACTTTTTACCATTCCTTCGAAAATGGAATTTGTAGGGGCGACCCCCTGTGGTCGCCCAAGAAAGGGTAATATTTTCATTCGTTCGTGGGTCCGCCTCAGGCGCATGACAAATTGTTTAGGATTTCGAATTTCCAGCTTGCTGGTTTAGACTTTAATCGTCTTTGGAGAGGAGAACGGATGCCGATAGCAGAAGTAAATGGCATAAAGCTTCACTACGAGGAGCACCCATCTCAGGCGGGAGGCTATCCGGTCGTTTTTGCTCACGCCTTCGCCGGTACGACCGAGATGTGGAAACCGCAGGTGCCGGTGTTCTCCAGGCGCTACCGTTTCATTATCTACGATGCCCGCGGACATGGCCGCAGCGAAAGTCCTCCTTCTGTCGATAGCTATTCGGCAGACATCGTTGTTGAAGACCTGTACCAGCTTTTACGCAGCCTGAACATTGCGAAGGCTGTCGTGGGTGGTCTCTCCACCGGCGGCTACCAGTCTCTCCGTTTCTACCTCCGGCACCCGGAAATGGTTACTGCCCTTGTCCTGATGGGCACGGGGCCGGGCTATCGCAATCCTGAGCACATGGCGGAATGGAACCGGAAGCAGGAAAAACGCGCAAGGCTCCTGGAGACTGCCGGGATTGCCGCCTTCGCTGATGAGCCTGGTTCGAGGGGCATTCTTACCTATACGCCGCGGGAGCTATTGCTAAAGCAAAATCTGCTTGGTTTAGCCCACATGGCCCGGAAGGTAATAGGCCAGCATGACACCGAGGTCATAGAACATCTGGCTGAGATAAAAGTCCCGACCCTTGTTGTGGCCGGGGCTGATGATACCGCCTTTCTGGCGGCAGCGAGCTACATGGCTAAAACTATCCCCGGAGCGCGCAACGTGGTCATCCCCAAAGCCGGACATGCCATGAACCTGGACAATCCGGCGGCTTTCAACGAGGCGGTGCTCGGTTTCCTGGATAGCCTTAAGTTGACATAAGGTGGGAGCTACCGCGATTTGTTTAGCCAAATTTCCTGACAAGGTCTTGAATTACAGGTTTAAGAGAGGGGATGTCCTCTCTGACAGTTTTCCAGAGAATCTTGACGTCAATCCCGAAGTATTCATGTATCATTATATTTCTCATCCCGGCCATTCTTGTCCAGGGAATGGAAGGATATTTATCCCTGATGGATTTAGGAATCTTCCTCGTCGCTTCACCCATGATTTCGATGCATCTTGTTACGGCGTAAATAGTCTTCTTATCCTCTTTAAAAGATTCAAAAGTCATGTTCTCAGTAAATGAGACTATATCACTTATGGAGGTGAGCATATCCAGCAGATAGTCTCTGTAGTCTCTCTTTTTCACAAATAACTAACTTCCCTGAGAATGTGTTCGCCGATATGCGGCTTAAGCGCTTCCTTCGTGACGAGGTCGACCTTCATACCGAGCAAGTCTTTCAGATACTCCTCCAATTCCATGAACTTGAAAAGACCTACCGGTGCTTCAAAGTCAACCAGAATATCGATGTCGCTTTTCTTACTTTGCTGGCTCCTGGCATAAGACCCAAAGATGCCAAGCTCTTTTACGCCGTAGCTTCTTTCCAGCTCTTTCCTGTGTTGGACCAAAATCTTCCTGATTTCTTCAAGGGTTCTCATGTTTTGCTTTTCCTGTAAAATTAAACCTTGAGTTGATACTCAATTTATAAGCTTTTTACAATGATGTGTCAAGGCGTTCAGAGGGCCGCGAGAAAAGCGTCTCTCCGGTGTGCGACTGCTGGCTCATCCTCCGTATTGCGTCTTTTCAAGTAGTAGGTTATACTCAAGGTGCGCTAACGATTATTGTAAGGAACACTTAACCTATGGGCATGACCATTACCGAAAAGATATTCGCCCGGGCCTATGGCAGAAATAAGGTGGCCGCCGGCGACTTTCTCTGGGCTAAAGTCGATACTCTGATTTTCCATGAACTTCTTACCCCCTACAGCATCGGGAAGCAGTTCAAAAGCCTGGGGCCGGTAAAGGTGTGGGACCCGGACAGGGTGGTTATCACCATCGACCACACCGTGCCCGGTTCCACGGGTCCCTGGCCGGAAGTGCATCAGAAGCTGAGGCAGTTCGTCCGGGAGCAGGGAATCAAAAATTTTTACGATATCGGCAGGCATGGCATAAGTTGCCAGATTGCCGCAGAGAACGGGCATGTGCTTCCAGGCACATTGTGCATTGCGGACGATGCCGTTGTGACTGCGCTGGGCGCACTGGGAGTCGTTGCCACCAAGGTTGCCAGTGAAGTGTTCGTTATCCTGGCGCTCGGCGAGCACTGGTTCCGAGTGCCTGAATCGATAAAAATCGAGATAAGTGGCGAATTTCAGAAGGGCGTTGGAGCCAGAGACCTGGTCCAGCGTTTGCTTGCTGACCTGGGGCCGGGTGCGGCTCCCTACAAAGCTATCGAGTTGGTGGGGTCGACGATAGAAGCCATGAGCATCAGCCAGCGCATGGTGCTCTGCAACTTGCTCGAATACACCGGCGCCAAAAATGTGATAATCAACCCGGACGAGAAGACCGCAGAATATATCCATAAGATAACCGGCAAAGCCATCGAGATGGTGCGGAGCGACCCCGATGCTGGCTACGAAAAAATATTCCATTATGATGTATCGAATCTTGAACCTCTGCTCGCAGTCCCGCCCTCCGTCCACAGCGGCCTCCCCGTTAGTTCTATTGATAAAAAGGTTGACCAGGCCTTTGTGGGGTCGTGCGTAGGGGGACGGTTGGAAGACCTTCGCATTGCCGCTCAAATTGTCAAAGGGCGGAAAGTAAGTCCGCATACCAGGTTCTACGTTACCCCGGCAACCCAGGCGATATACAGACAGGCGGAAGAGGAAGGTGTTCTGCAAGCATTGGTGGATTCCGGCGCGGCGGTCATGACACCCGGCTGCACTGTATGTCTCGGCAATGTCGGCGCGCTGGCTCCCGGTGAGGTGTGTATCGCTTCATCTACGGCAAACTACGCCGGGCGTATGGGCAGCGACCAGGCGGAAATCTATCTTGCCAGTCCTGCCATCGTTGCCGCTTCGGCAGTCGAAGGCAAAATCGCTGACCCACGGAATTATCTTTAAGTGTGCCTGCCAATTTCCTCGCCCCTTGAGGGGAGTTCGCCTGAGGCGGAAAGGTGAGGGGTTCAGTTTATCCCGAAGGAACGATAATGAACGAGACCATTCGAGGTAGAGTCCACAAATTCGGCGACTATGTTGAGTGCGATTCCCACATCGTTCCATTCCGCGCTGTGCCTGACTACGTCTCGGCTGCCGAACATCCCGAAAAGCTGGCGCAGGTCTGCTTTACTCCCGTTGACCCCGAATTTCCGAAGAGAGTTAGAAAAGGCGACTTTATAGTAGCTGGCAAAGGCTTCGGTAGCGGAAAGACCCACGAGCTTGGAATGATAGCCATAGAGGTCTCCGGCATCAAAGCCATAATCGCCGAATCTATTCAAAGGACATATTTTCGGAATGCCGTTAACCATGGCATCTATCCGATTATCTGCCCCGGGATTTCCGCGGCGGCAGAGACCGGCGATTTACTGGAAGTAGAGCCTGGAACGGGCAAAATCACCAACCTCACCAGAAACCGTGTGCTTCGGGCAATTCCTCTACCTGAACTGGTCCTTGAGATAGTTCGCGGTGGAGGCATACTGCCTCTGGTGAAGAAACGCCTTGATGCTGCTAAAAAACAAGAAAACCATTAGATTTTGTCATAGAAAATCCCGATGGATACCCCCCAGCTTGCTGGGGGGAGGAAAGCGGGTTCGCCGTTAGGCGAAGCAACGATGCTTGCCTGGTTAGCTGAGGAGGTGGTATAAAGGTGGTGTGGGAGTACGCAGGACAAAACACGCCGTCTATGACTTGAAGTATCACCTGGTATGGGTGCCGAAGTATCGGGC
>JACPPQ010000144.1 GCA_016190925.1 Chloroflexota bacterium
AGGAATGGGTAAATATGAAATTAGCAAGAATCATTTGTAGTTCGATACTTTTGTTAGGCGGATTGCTGGCTGTTCTCCATCCGGGGGACGCTTTAGCTCAAGAGCCGACTAAACCCCCGGAGCCAGCGCTCACAATCAGCAACAAATTCCCCACTGTGGAAGTGACCTCTGGAGAGAAAGCGGTTTTTCAGTTAGAGCTCAAATATGTCGGAGAGCTCAACGGTGACCCCAAAATATTCGACCTGAAAGTCAACGGTCCCAAGGACTGGCAGTTCTACATCACTCCGCAGTATCCCACGGACAAGAAGATATCCTCTATCCAGCTTTCTCCCGGTTTCTCAGTGGGTGAGCAGATACAGGTTAATGCCACCCCCGCCTATTTTCTCAGGCCGCAGCCGGGGGATTACAAGATAACGCTGGAAGCGTCTTCCCAGGATGGTAAAATCACGGCCAAGGCCGAACTCGTTACGAAGATTACCGCCACGTACAATCTTTTCGTAATTCCTGCAGGAGAGAAATACAATACTACTGCTACTGCGGGCAAGGAAAACGTTTTCTCCATAAAGGTCGTAAATGGTGGCTCCGCTCCCATAAGACAATTATCTTTTTCTGCGGATAAGCCGGAAGAGTGGCTCGTTACATTCGAGCCTCAAAAGCTGGACTCTATAGCGTCCGCAGACACCCAGACTGTGGATGTCAAGATAACGCCACCGGCGAGGACTATTGCTGGCGACTATCTTATTACCCTGAAAACCTCGGGTACAGAGGCTTCGGCTGAGAAGCTGGAACTCAGGGTGACGGTAGAGACGCCCACTATCTGGGGTTGGGTTGGCATTGCAATTGTAGTTGTGGTCATCGTAGGGCTGGTACTCACGTTCAGACAGTTAAGTCGGCGGTAAAAGGATATGGGTTGCATAATAGAAACTAAGGACCTGACCAAGGTTTACGATAAGACCACGGTAGTCGACCATCTCAACTTGAGAGTCAATGAGGGTGAGGTATACGGCTTGCTAGGTCCAAATGGCGCCGGTAAGACAACCACGATTTTAATGTTGATGGGGCTGACTGAACCGACATCCGGCACGGCGACAGTCTGCGAGTTCAATTCGACCCGCGAGCCGCTAAAAGTTAAACGTATCGTGGGATACATGCCTGAAAAAGTCGGGTTCTATGAGAACATGACTTCCAAGGAGAACCTCCAACTCATCGCCCGGCTCAATGGGATACCTGATTCCGAGAGCGAGGCTGCCATACCAGAGATACTGAAATCGGTTGGCCTGGGCAAGATTGGTAACCTGACTGTGGGCAAGTTCTCCCGCGGCATGAAGCAGCGCCTGGGGATAGCTGACGTCCTGATTAAAAAGCCGAGGGTTGCCATCATGGACGAGCCTACGGCCGGCCTCGATCCTGAAGGCATCAATCATATTCTTGAGCTGATAGGCGGCCTTCCCAAACTGGGGACGACGGTGGTCATGTGCTCCCACCGCCTGTACGAGGTGCAGAGAATATGCCAGAGCATCGGCATCCTGTCCAAGGGCAAAATGATAGTCCAGGGTTCGCTGGACCAGCTCGGCCGCCAGGCTCTCACCAACGGTCGTTACCAGATTGAGCTAAAAACGGTAGAGCCGGGTTCTCAGGTCGCAGAGATAGTAAAGAAAGTTAAGGGAGTACTCAAGGTAGATGTCAAAGATGGCACGCTGCTAATCAGCAGTGATTCAGACCTGCGTGTGGAAATATCAAGGGCGGTAGTCCAGAACAACTTCACTTTAACCGAGATGAAGATACAGGAGTTCAACCTGGACGATATTTACATGAAGTACTTCAATGAGGGTTGATTTGCATGTTTGTTATCTTACGCAAAGAACTGGCTGACTATTTTACCAGCATCAGATGCTTCGTACTGTTCCTGCTGGTGGTATTTGCCAGTGCGGCGGCGCTTTATGTTGCTTACGAGGGAATACGCGGGGGAGGCAGCAAGGGGTTCGTTTTTCTTCGGCTGTTTACTACCTCGGGAGAGGTGCTCCCGTCTTTTACCACGTTTGTAGCGTTGCTTGTTCCGGTAGTAGGTATAGCGCTGGGGTTTGACGCCATCAACAGGGAGCGCTCTGACGGCACCATCAGCCGGGTCCTCTCCCAGCCTATCTACAGAGATAGCTTTATTAACGGAAAGTTCATGGCAGGCATAGCTACCATTTTCATAATGGTGTTGTCGACCATGCTCATAGTCTCTGGCTACGGGCTTTCTCTCATTGGCGTGACACCCACGACCGAAGAGATACTGAGGCTGCTAATCTTCCTTATTTTTACTGTTGTCTTTGGAGCCTTCTGGATGGGGCTGTCCATGCTTTTTTCCATTCTGTTCAGGAGAATAGGCACCTCCCTGCTGGTGACTATCGGGGCGTGGCTCTTTTTCAGCATCTTTATTCTGATGATAGCGCCGGCCGTTGCCGATGCGATGGTGCCGCTCCGTGACAATAGCGCTGCCGCGGAGTTCGTGCGTAATTACGATATTCAGCAGGGTATAATGCGCCTCTCACCCAATACGCTGTTTTCGGAGGCTACCCTTGCCTTGCTCCTGCCCCAGGTACGGAGCTTTGGGCTGGTCACCACCAACCTCGCCTCGTACATGATACCCAATCCGTTGTCTATGGGTCAGAGCGCAATCCTTATCTGGCCTCAGCTTACTTCTTTATTGAGTCTGACTTTGATGGTCTTCGCCATCAGCTATGTGGTCTTCATGAGGCAGGAGATAAGGTCTACTTAAACTGAGTCTAAGATTCGGAGAAGGGGCGCGGATGTGAATCCGGCCCCTTTTTTGTTTCTAGTGTCTTGTCAGGCTAATAGGTGGCCATCACTATTGAGGTGTACTGAAAGAAATACTTAGGAAACCCCTGATTAAGCCTCTTTGGGTGAGAATCTTGAAGCTACTAAATTCCAAAATGCCCACCTGTTCAGAGGTTTCTTAGCTTAGTCATGAAATTAGCACGCAGTTTCTCTCTGTCATTCCTCCGCCTCAGGCGGATGGGGAATCCATGAAGCCGATAGCTGGATTCTCCGCCTACGCGGAGAGTGACAGTAAATGTAGATGAAGTTGAAAAGGTGATTAGCTATTAACCTGACGCGATACCAGTGTCCTGAGTCAGAAATCCGTTGCAAAAGTCAAAATATCTTTTACTTAAAC
>JACPPQ010000143.1 GCA_016190925.1 Chloroflexota bacterium
CCAACATACTCACTAAAAATATCACTCTAGATGAAATTGAGCACCTCGACAAAGAACTAGAGCGATATTTCAAAGACAAGTTTTTGATTCAATTGTCACTCACACGGACTTTGGTCAGTTTTCAGGCGAACAAAATTCGACCGGTCTATCGCTGGTACAGATACAAAGAGGCCTTTTCCGCTACCCTCGTCGAACACTTGTTTCAAAGCTACGGAATAACAGGTGGTAGATGTTTAGACCCATTTGCCGGAAGCGGAACAGCCCTATTTGCAGCAAGTGGGTTAGGGATAAACTCTGACGGAATTGAACTCTTGCCAATAGGCCAGCAAATAATCGATACAAAGCGAATACTGGAAGTCGAATTTACAGCCAATGACTTTGATACTTTACTCCAGTGGGCAAAATTCCAGATTTGGGAGCGGCGTGAAAAACGAGTCAAATTGGAGGAGCTACGAATCACTAAAGGCGCTTATCCCGAATATACAAGAGAATCCATCGAAAAATACATGGGTGCTTGCCAGCAAGAGAATAATAAAGTACAAGCAGTCTTACGCTTCGCGTTGTTATGCGTTTTGGAGTCAGTAAGTTACACCCGCAAAGATGGTCAATACCTTCGATGGGATTATCGCTCTGGCCGTAAACAAGGCAAAAAACCTTTCGATAAAGGTGAAATTCTAAGTTTTTCACGGGCTCTATCTGAGAAAATCAACGAAATCGTTCAAGATTTACAGCCTGTTTCCAGACAAGCCAGCTTGTTCCCTGCCTCGAGTTCTCGAGGTGAGATAAGACTTTATAATAGCTCTTGTCTTGAAGTTATGCCGACCCTCGCGAAAAACACCTACGATGTGATAATTACTTCACCGCCGTACTGTAACCGTTATGATTATACTCGAACATATGCTCTAGAGTTGGCGTTACTGGGCACAGATGAAAAAAGGTTAGCAAATCTCCGGCAAGAAATGCTGAGTTGCACAGTTGAAAACCATGCTAAAAACCTGTTGAAAATCAATTCACAGTGGACACGCGCGATTGAGGCCGCGGACAGGCAACTACTCTTACAGGCCATTCTAAGGTATCTTGAAGACCAAAAAGAAAAAGGGGTTCTAAATAACAATGGTATTCCACGCATGGTTAAGGGTTATTTTTACGAAATGGCATGTGTCCTTTTAGAATGTGCTCGTGTTCTAAAACCCGGTGCACCTCTATTTATGGTCAATGACAATGTTCGATATGCAGGTGCAAGTATTTCAGTTGATATGATACTTTCTTCTTTAGCAGAGAGTTTGGGCCTTTGTGTAGATAGCATTCTTGTGCTGCCTAACGGCAAGGGCAATAGCAGTCAGCAGATGGGGGAACACGGACGCAAGGAATTGCGGAAGTGTGTATATGTTTGGAGAAAAATCTGATGGCATTACCCCCATACCGTAAATATTTACGGTCAAGTAACGACCTTATAACAACTTACGAAGCCACTCGCGCAGGATTTGTTTCTCTAGCTCTCGAAAAGAACCGACGTGCTACACCCCACGTTGTAGAGGCAAGAGCCCTCCTGGAAGCTGCGTCCCAAGCTGGAAAGCCTTCTGACTTGTTGAAAATCAAGGAAATAAAAGCTGGTCTCCTTACGGCAGCAGGACTATCTGACAAAGCACTTGTACATCTATCGGCAGCGGATAAAGCGGACGCAGTTGCCGGGCTAATCAAAAACTTCCTTGAGCCAGCAGGAGCAAGATTCGTTGAAGAACTAGTTTTTCGGTTCTTATTAATACATGGGGACGCACTCGGTGGTTCGATGCGAAATATTGGTGGGGTACTGGCGCAAAGAAAGCTCACACGGGCTATTCTATCGACATTATCAGTCGCGGGTATTAAATATCAATGGCAGCATGCAAAATCCCGCAAATGGGTTAATATGACCGAAGAGGATTCGGAAATCGAACTATCGCTGCGGGGCATCAGCTGGAGCAGGGGCAGCCAAAATCGCACACTCATATACAATTTGACGGTTCCTCTGACAAAGAATAATGTCGACCTTTGTCTATTTAATCTTTCTCCTAAAGAACTGGAGGCTAGTAAATACGGGATAGCGAAGTCATACGTAGCTCTTGGTGAGTTGAAAGGCGGGATAGATCCAGCTGGGGCGGATGAACATTGGAAAACTGCACGAACTGCTCTCGAGAGAATAAATAGTGCATTCGCGAAGACGGGACATTCACCTTATACCTTTTTTGTTGGTGCCGCTATCGAGAAAAAGATGGCTGATGAAATCTGGAATCAGTTAAAAGATGGCATACTTAGCCTTGCGGCTAATCTTAATGAGGAAAATCAGATAATGGCTATCTCGCGCTGGCTACTCAGTTTATAGACGGAATGGTGCAAGCTCACTTAATGTTCATTAGTCTAGACGATTCTAAACACTAATTCAAACGTGCTAGTTCTATCTTTCGTAAATACCGCCCACCAATCCGACCTACACGATAGCGTATCTGTTGTAGTAAGCTGTCAACCGCTATTTCGCTCGAACAGGCTGTTTTTCAAAGAGAAATCGGGGATTGAGCGTTCGCTTGCTTCCAAAGTAGGTTTCTATCGAAGACGGCCTCTTCCCCCGTCTCCTTGCCCTCCCCAACATCTTCCCTATTCGCACTCCCTTCTTTTTCCCTTTTTCGCAGGTGAGCAACCTGAACAATCGTGTTATAATAATGTGGGGTTTGCCGTAGTCGCGGGTGACCTACTAAATTAAAAGGGGAGAGACCGTGTCAATGGATGAGCTAAAGGTGTTCACCGGGAACGCCCACCCTGCGCTGGCAAAGTCGGTGGCGGATTACCTGGGTATACCGCTCGGCAGGAGTGAAGTCTTCGAGTTCAGCAATGAGAATATCTTCGTCCGCATCCTGGAAAACGTCCGTGAGAGAGACGTCTTCGTCATACAGCCCATCTGCACTCCGGTGAACAAGAGCCTGGTGGAGCTGCTCATCATGCTGGATGCCCTCAAGAGGGCCTCGGCACACCGCATCACCGCGGTGGTCCCCTACTACGGCTACGGTCGCACCGATAAGAAAGACCAGCCCCGCGTGCCCATCACCGCCCGACTGATTGCCGACCTGCTGACGACCGCCGGGGCCGACCGCCTGCTGACTGTGGACCTGCACGCACCGCAGATACAGGGCTTCTTCAACATACCGGTCGATGAGCTTACGGCGCTTTTTATTCTCAGCGACTATTTCAAAAAGAAGCAGCCCTACGATGGCCTGGTGGTGGTAGCCACGGACATCGGCATCTCCAAACGCGCCAGAGACCTGGCGGAAAAGCTCAATGCCCCACTGGCAATCGTCGAAAAGAGGCGGGTGGGCAACGCCGACCAGACCGAGACGCTGAATATCATCGGAGAGGTGGCGGGCAAGGTGGCTATCACCGTCGATGATGAAATAGACACGGCCGGCTCGCTGCTGAATGTCATTACCGCCCTCAAGAAACGGGGAGTCGAGGACGTATATGCCTGCTGCACGCACCCGGTACTATCCGGTCAGGCAATCAAAAGGATAGCCTCATCCGAGGTCAAAGAGGTGGTGGTAACGGACACCATACCCGTCCTCGGCCAGAAGAAAATAGACAAAATCACGGTTCTGCCCATCGCCCCGATGCTGGGCGAGGCCATCCACCGCATTCATACCGGTCTCTCCATAGGAGCGATGTTCGAGTAAAAATGGTTAAAAAAGAGTCCGCAGTAGAGGTCTACAAGGCCACCGGCGAGATGGAAGCGCTGGTAATCAAGAGCCTGCTGGAGAGCTACGGCATACCCTGCTTTTTCAAGAGCAATGCCGCACCCTCCGTGCACGTGCTCACCATCGATGGTCTGGGACAGTACAAGATAATGGTCCCGGCATCGGCGGCGGAGGAGGCAAAGGAGCTTATAAGGACGAGGGAAGAGACCGAGACAGAGGGGGACAAGAGCTAACAATGACCTAAAGCAATCTACCTGCGAATATGTCATTCTGGTGAAGGCCAGAATCCATTATTCCCAACCCACTGGATTCCAGCCTACGCTGGAATGGCAATTTGGGGAGAATTTGAAGACTTGCTATATTTACATACTGGCAAGCAAACGCAATGGGATACTTTACATCGGCGTTACCAATAATCTTGTCAGGCGAATCTGGGAGCACAAAAATGATTTCATCAAAGGTTTTACAAAAAAATATGGCATCGGAGTTGGAAACTCAGGTTAATTGAAGAGAATAACCCTGAATGGAAGGGCTTGTATAGCGAAATTGCAGGCTGACCATTTAGATTTGATGGGAAATGGCACCTCCCCACCCACTGGATTCCAGCCTGCGCTGGAATGACAGTTTGAGAATGTCTGGATTCCAGCATGCGCTGGAGTGGCAGTTTGAGAATGTCTGGATTACAGCATGCGCTGGAATGACAAGTCAATTACCTGAAGCTAACACGGGAGACAAATAGAGATGTTGAAATTTCTGGGTAAACTCGTTGATAGCAACGAGAAAGAGATAAACAAATTTAAAAAGTCGGTGGACTTGATAAACGAGCTTGAGGGTGATTATCACGGCCTGAGCGATACCCAGCTTCGCGCTAAGACAGACGAATTCAGGTCGCGGCTGTCCCAGGCTACCGCGGAAATCAGTCAGCCACTTGCTGAGGCAAGAACGGAACTGGAAGAAGTCAAGCAGCAAATGCAGGCATCGCAGGACTCCGAAGAGAAAAGCATGCTCGATATGCGCTGTCAGCACCTGAATGAGACCATCGAACGGTTGGAGAAAGAGCTTAAGGAATCGGAGAAGAAGGCCCTCGATGAGCTTGTGCCGGAGGCCTTCGCCGCAGTGCGCGAAGCCGCCAGGCGCAAGATAGGCCAGCGCCACTTCGATGTACAGCTAATCGGCGGTATGGTGCTTCACCAGGGCAAAATCGCCGAGATGAAGACCGGTGAAGGTAAAACCCTGTCGGCAACGCTGCCACTGTACCTCAACTCGCTCACAGGCAGGGGCTGCCACCTGGTAACAGTCAACGATTACCTGTCAAGGCGTGACTGCCACTGGATGGGGCCAATCTTTGACGCCCTGGGAGTAAAAGTCGCATCCATTCACGGGCAGACGCCGGACAACTATTCACCATCGTTCGTCTATGATTCCTCTTTCGAATCGCCGGACCCGGCGTGGAAGCACCTGCGTCCCTGCACCCGCAAAGAGGCCTACGAAGCCGACATCACCTACGGCACAAATAACGAGTTCGGCTTCGATTACCTGCGCGACAACATGGTCATCGAGCTATCGCAGTGCGTGCAGCGCCAGCTCAACTACGCCATCGTCGACGAGGTGGACAACCTGCTCATCGACGAGGCACGCACACCGCTCATCATCAGCGGCCAAGCCGAGGAAGCCGCTCAGAAGTACCACGTGTTCGCCGGACTCGTCCCCCGCTTGCAAAAGGAAAAGGACTACGTGTTGGACGAGAAGCTTCGCTCAGTCAACCTGACGGACGAGGGCATCGCCACCGTGGAAAGGGCACTCAGCCGGGACGGCGTGCTGAAATCGCCCAACCTCTACGACCCCGCGAACTACGTCCTGACCAGCTACCTCGACAATGCCCTCAAGGCGCATGTGCTCTACAGGAAAGACCGCGACTACGTGGTCAAGGACGGCGAGGTCATCATCGTGGACGAGTTCACCGGCAGGCTGATGTTCGGTCGCCGCTACTCCGAGGGACTGCACCAGGCAATCGAGGCCAAGGAGCGCGTCAAGGTGCAGCGGGAGACCATGACCTATGCTACCGTCACCTTCCAGAACTACTTCCGCATGTATCACAAACTGGCGGGCATGACCGGTACTGCCCTCACCGAGGCGGAGGAGTTCCACAAGATATACAAGCTCGAAGTGGTGGTCATTCCCACCAACAAACCGATGGTTCGGGAGGACACCACCGACCGGATTTACAAGGATGAGAAAAGCAAGTTCAACGCAGTAACGAAAGAGATTGAAGAGCTCCACAAGAAGGGCCAGCCGGTGCTGGTCGGCACGGTATCTATCGAGAAATCGGAGCAACTGAGCGACCTGCTGAAAAGGAGGGGTATCCCGCACCAGGTGCTCAATGCCAAGAACCACGAGAAAGAAGCAAACATCATCGCCGATGCCGGCAAACCGGGCGCAGTGACTGTCGCCACCAATATGGCCGGCCGCGGCGTGGATATAATCCTCGGGGGCAAGGAGCTATCCGACGGAAACAAAGAGGAATGGCAAAAGAACCATGATAAGGTAGTCTCGCTGGGCGGGCTGCATGTCCTCGGCACGGAGAGACATGAGGCACGGCGTATCGATAACCAGCTCAGGGGCAGGTCGGGACGACAGGGCGACCCGGGAAGCAGCCGGTTCTATGTCTCTCTCGACGACGACGTGGTGAAGCGCTTCGGGGGCGACCGCGTCAAGACCTTCATGGAATGGGCCGGCATGGAAGAGGACACCCCTATCGAAAACAAACTGGTCAACCGCGCCATCGAGGGCGCCCAGGTGAGAGTCGAGGGCTACCATTTCGATATGCGCAAACACCTGGTGGAATACGATGATGTGGTCAACAAGCACCGCGAGGTTATCTACGCCGAGAGAAAGAAGCTGCTCAGCGGCGCCGACCTGCGAGCGAACATCATGAATATGGTCTGCCAGGAGATACAGGACCTGGTATCAGCACATACCAGCGGCGACCATAGCATCGATTATGACCTGGAAGGGCTAATCAAGGAAGCAGCCACCATCTTTCCTCTGCCTCCGAACTTGAATATCGAAACTCTTTCACAGATAAAGCCGAAAGAAATCGAGGAGAAGCTGACCGAGCTGGCAGCCGCTGCCTATGAGCAGAAAGAACAGGAGCTTGGAGCAGAGAACATGAGGCTGGCGGAGCGGGTCATTATGCTCCGCACGATAGACAGCCTGTGGGTTGACCATCTGACAGCAATGGAGAACATGCGCCAGGGCATCGGGCTGGTGGCGGTGGGACAAAGAGACCCCCTGGTGGCCTACAAGACCGAGGGGCATGCCATGTTCCAGAACCTTTTGTCTGCCATCCAGAACGCCGTGGTGCATACCATATTCCATGTTGCCATCGAGAGGAAGGAAGCCCCCCAGCCGGTCGCCACGCCGGTGTCCAAAGCTGTGGGCAACAGGGGCGGCGCTCCGCAGGGAAGGCAAAAGGTAGCAGGCAGAAAGGTGGGTCGCAACGACCCCTGCCCGTGCGGCAGCGGCAAGAAGTACAAGCACTGCTGTGGAAAGTAGTTGATAAAGAAACGGAACTCCTATATAATGTAGGTGTAGACTACTACTACATTAAGGGAGAAAAAAGATGTACGAGTACGAGAGAAAGAAAGACGACCTGATTACGGTCAGGGATGCGGCGAAGGTATGCGGGCGTAATCCTGAAACAGTCCGCAGGTGGATATGGGATGACAGACTGCCTGCTGAGAAGCTGGGTAACCAGCTTTTTATCAGAAGGAGCGCCCTCGATAACTTTTGTTACGGGACAAAGAAAAAACAGCCTGAGAGGGAAGAGGACTTTCTGGAACGAGCGATAGCACTGCGTAAAAAAATGCAGGCAAGAGGTGTAAAACCGATTGACGTTGCTGCAGAAGTGCGTAAGATTCGTGAGGAGAGACAGAATGAACTCAACCAACGTTTGCGTCGACTCGAGCGTGGCGCTAGCATGGTTACTGATAACTCAACAAAACGACAAGGCTGACGCTCTGCGCAAAGAATGGCGGGAGAGTGGCGTTCAACTTCTGGGACCACCTTTATTCCGGGCTGAAGTCGAGTCTGTCCTGAGACAAAATGTCTTTTTTAAAAAAATCTTACCCGAAGATGGTGAAGAGGCATTCTCCATTTTTCTCGCCATTCCAATCAAAATCATTGACACGCCCGCGATGTACCGCAAAGCCTGGGAACTGGCTAAAAAGTTCAATCTCCCCGTGTGCTACGACACACAATACCTGGCGGTAGCGGAGTTGGAGGACTGTGAGTTCTGGACCGCGGACAGAAGGTTTTTTAACTCCCTTGGAGGGAAGGGGGGCAGGGTAAAATGGGTGGGTGAGTATACAGTGAAGGCGAAAGGTAAGCAATGACAGACGAAGAGTTAAAGCAAGAACTAGAGAGCGCGAGCGAGGAGCTGAAGAACTTAACTGAGCGTGAGAAAAGCCTGACCAAGCCGGAAAGGAAGCGCAGAACATTTCTGCGCATGAAAATGCTTGTCCTGGAAAGGCTGAGAGACGCCAGGGCAAAGAACGACAGGAACGCGGAGTTTTCACAGACCATGAACTACGGCCTGCTTACTACCCTGGGGGAAAAGCACCCCTTCCTGATGATGTTCATGAAGTCAAAGATGACGGTGCATTTGTAGAATCTAATGACCAACGCAGAAATAGCTGCCGTGTTTGAGGATATAGCCCACCTGCTGGAGATGAAGCGGGAAAACATCTTCAAAATCCGGGCTTACCGCAAGGTGGTTAAATCAATAAGCGAGCTGAAAGAGGACGTTGCAAAGATGGCGGCGGAGGGCAGGCTGAGGGAAATCCCCGGCGCGGGTGAAGCCATCGTGAAGAAGATTAATGAAATGGTAAATACTGGCAGGCTTGCCTACTACGAGAGATTGAAAGCTGAAATGGGCGAGCAAAAGCTCGACAGTTAGGGTAAAATATACTCAAGATGCCTAGCAAAAAGAGAGTTGCTACCCGGGATAATCCGCAGTCATCCACGCCGGCAACCTCCGGGGATGCCGAGGCGATACGGCATTTGGAACAGGCTATCGCCGCGGGAAAACACTGGTACATCGCCTTGCTTGAGGCTATCGGCCTGTGGGCAAGCACCCAGGAGACCTACAACGGCCGCTTTTACCGCTACCTTATCGCTGGCGAAGCCTTCGACTGGCTGCTCCTCGCCGAGAGACTGTGCGAATCGGTGAACGGGCTTCTCCCCGAAGATGGAAAGCTGGCACTGCTCTTCAATTGCAAACCGCCGCTAGAGTTGTCAGCAGAAGAGCTGAAGGCTCTCATCGGCACCAGCAAATACCGCCAGCACCTCAACTACTACTACGGTGTAACAGTGGAGACGGCACTGCTCATGGCGGTCCAGGTTGAAGTCCGCAAGGAATGGGGCAACGGATACGGTAAAGACCAGGACTGCGTTAACGAGACGTACAGGCGAATTTATGAAAATACAAGGACTGCTTTGCTGAAACAGTTCAGGCAAGAAAATGGCTATCCTCAGACCAGGTCAATCAGCATAACCGAACTCAAAGAGTTCACCTACTGGCTGTTCAAATATCGCCTGGCGCACTGTGACCCGGCAAAGGTTGCCAGCGACACCAAGAAGGCACTGGCGCTGCTCAAAGGACAGGGGATGACCAGCGGGTTCTGCGCCAGCATCCAGGCGGATTTAGTTCGTTGAGTCTACAGAGTTTGTTGGGTTCTTTCCGTTTCCCTGCCTGATTGCCCGTTTACCGATAAAATCACCTTGTCAGGGGTATAGTTTTTCACTTAGCCACGCGTATGAGAAAGATTAGGCACACAAATAATGACGAGCTTGCTAAGAAAGCCGGACAACCCCTTTTTGGCAGCTTTATCAAGCCTGAAGCAGCCTCGCTGCTGGCAAGGGTACGCAACCTTCTTGCTGAACAGGGCGTGAAGTCCTACCTCGTGGGCGGATTTATACGCGACACGCTGCTGGACAGGGAATCGGCGGATATAGACATCGCCGTGGATGCTGATGCCCTGGAGGTTGCTGTCCGTCTTGCCGGTGCCATCGGCGGCAAGTATGTCCCTCTTAACGACGTGAACAGGGTAGCCAGAATAGTCCTTCCCGGCCAAGCCTGGGAGATTGACCTTTCCACAATGAGGGAAAGCATCGAACAGGACCTGGCGCTGCGGGATTTCACAGTAGACGCCATGGCCGTTGACCTGGACAAGATAGACCTTCAACATGGCATCGAGAAGGGAGGCCATCCCACTGCCAAGCCTTCCGACCTCATCGACCCGTTCGGCGGCTGGGAAGACCTTCAAAAAAAGATAATACGCGCCGTTAGCGTAACGGCTTTCGAGTCCGACCCGGTGCGTCTGCTGCGAGCAGTACGCCTGGCTTTCGAGCTTGGCTTTGCCATCGAGCCGGAGACCGAGAGGCAAATCCGGCGCTATTCGAGCCTCATCAACCGTGTCGCTGGTGAGCGGGTGAGGGAAGAGCTTCTCCGTCTTCTGGCGGTGCAAGGCATAGGCCAACTGCTGCCTTATCTCGATGAAACAGGATTGCTCACCGCTATTATCCCCGAACTCGCTGAGGCAAAGGGAGTCGAGCAGCCTAAAGAGCACTACTGGGACGTATTTCAACATTCGCTGCAAACCGTCTCGGCACTCGAGTTTGTACTCCGGCAGGGAAACTGGAGGTACGCCGGCGAAGAGGCGCTGGCTGCTGTTCCGTGGTCGCAGAGGCTGGCCCAGCACTTCGGAGAGGAGGTGAGCCACGGCAGCGCCAGGGGCTCATTGCTCAAGCTGGCCGCCCTTCTGCATGACATCGCCAAGCCATCCGCCAAAGCCTTCGACCAGAACGGCAGAATGCGCTTTCTGGGCCACGCCGGTGAAGGGGCAACCACAGCAACCGCTATCATGGAAAGACTCAGATTCAGCGCCAAAGAAATTAAGATGGTAGAAACAATCATCGAACATCATTTGAGGCCGGGACATATGAGCCAGGATGGCGAGCTTCCCTCGCACCGTGCCATCTACCGCTATTTTCGCGATACGGGAGAGACCGGAATCGATATACTATATCTCAGCCTAGCTGACCATCTGGCTGCCAGAGGCCCGAACCTGCACCATGATAGTTGGCAAGAGCACGCCAAAATGGTACACTATGTGTTGACCCGTTATTTCGAGCGGGAGAGCGTGATTGCTCCACCGGCGCTGGTTAACGGGCACGACCTTATCAATATATTCGGGATGAAACCCGGACCTGAGATTGGTGAACTCCTGGAGGCAGTGCGGGAGGCGCAGGCCGCAGGAGAACTGACAACCAGGGAAGAAGCACTGGGATATATAAAAAGCCGCCTGTCAACATCACCAAACAGCTAAGGAGTCTCTCACCCATGAGCGCACCACATCACGTTTGTATCAGAGGGGGTAATTTGAACATAGATGCTTAGAAGAAATACCGTGGTATTACTGTTAATAGCAGCCATCTTTGCGTTTTCCGCTTCTGCTGTTTTTTTGCCCATGTTCGGCAGGGAGAACTTGACCCTGGGGCTGGACCTCAAGGGCGGCATACATCTGGTCTACAAGGCAGACCTTTCCGCGATAGTACCGGGCGCTCAGGCGCAGGCTATGGATAGCGCCATCGCGGTCATCGAGAAGAGGGTCAACGCCCTAGGTGTGACCGAACCGGCAATTCAGAAGCAAGGACAGGACCGCATCCTGGTTGACCTACCGGGCATCAGCGAAGTAGAGAAAGCCAAAAACCTCATCGGTCAGACAGCGCTGCTTGAGTTCGGGGAGCAGGTTACAAGCGATACCGAACAGGCCAAATGGACCGATGAACTGGGCAAGTGGAAGTCGGCCACCGGCACGGTTAATGGACAGGCAAAGGAACTGACCAGCTCTTACTTCAGAGAGAATACCTATGTAAGTACGGGTGACCTGCGCGGAGTCTTGCTCAATTTCGAGTGGAATGATGAAGGAAGCAAGCTTTCCGAGCAAATCACAGGGCGGCTCAAAGACAAGCCCCTGGGCATTTTCCTTGGCGACCAGCCTCTGCGCGGAGATGACGGCAGACCTATCGCCCCCATTGTCCGGGACACAATTACTACCAGAGGTGTGATTGAGGGCCTGAGTCTTGCTGAAGCTGAAACGCTATCCAAGCTACTGAACGCCGGCCGCCTTCCCGTTCCGCTGACAACTATTTCCGAAGAAAGCGTATCCCCGATTCTGGGTTCTGACTTTGTGGATAGGAGCATAAAGGCCGGTATTATCGGGATAATAATGGTCATGGTATTCATGGTTATCTATTACCGCCTGCCCGGATTTCTTGCCAGCCTTTCTCTGGTTTTTTACGGGGCGCTGGTACTGGCATTATTCAAGCTGATACCAGTAACTCTCACCCTCGCGGGAATTGGAGGATTCGTATTGTCCGTGGGTATGGCAGTGGATGCCAACGTGCTTATTTTCGAGCGCATGAAAGAAGAATTCCTGACCGGTCGGACCCTGGGGGCAGCTATCGAAGCCGGGTTTAACCGAGCCTGGACAGCCATCCGGGATAGCAACATAACCACCTTCATCGTGTGTTTTATTCTCTACTGGCTGGGCAGCGCCACCACCAATGCCCCGGTCCAGGGCTTCGCCGTGACCCTTTTCGTAGGCGTGGCGGTAAGCATGTTTACCGCTCTTGTGGTCACCAAGGGCTTGCTGCGGCTTTTTGTCGGCACATCAATAGGAGCGAAGGTTTCTCTGTTCAGCATACATCCAATACGTTCAGGAAAAAGCAATGTTTGATATAGTTGGAAAACGGTTCTGGTTTTATCTCATAACAGGAATACTCGCACTTGTTTCTATCGTCGCGCTGGCAGTTCTCGGACTTAAGCCGGGGATAGAATTCAGCAGCGGTTCGTTGCTGAACCTCAAATTCGAGCAGGAAGTCCAGTCAGCAGATTTGAAGGCGGAACTGGCCAATCTGGGCTACGACAGGGTCATCGTCCAGACCACCGGTGGGGGCGGATTTCTCATCCGGACCGGCGAGTTGAGCGGAAATAAGAAGACAGAGATGGAAACGGCACTCAAAGAGAAATTCGGCGAGCTAACGGAAGCGGAGTTCAGTTCGGTATCGCCGCTGGTGGCGGGAGAGACAACTTCAAACGCCGGCATAGCCGTGGCGGTGGCCGCAGTCGGCATACTTCTTTACGTTACCTGGGCATTTCGCAGGATGCCAAAGCCGTTCCATTACGGCACCTGCACCGTTATAGTCCTGATACACGATGTGCTCCTGGCAGCGGGAGTTTTTGCCATCCTCGGACAAATAATGGGTTGGGAAATCAATCTGATGTTCATCACCGGTATCCTGACCATCATCGGCTACAGTGTGAATAATACTGTGGTCGTCTTTGACAGAGTTCGCGAGAACCTGCAAAAGGGTGTGAGTCCGAGTTTCGAGGTAGTGGTCAATAACAGCATTGTAGAGACCCTGAGCCGGTGCTTGAACACCTCCCTGACTACTGCATTTGCGCTGCTGGCCCTGTTGTTCTTCGTCGGAGCATCAATCCAGAACTTTGCCGTGGTGTTTCTGATTGGCCTCATAGCCGGGACCTTCAGCGCAACCATAATCGCCCCGTCTCTGCTGGTAACCTGGGAGAAGCGGGAATGGGGACGATTCCTCAAGCTGCCCAGCAGCCCTGTGTCTTGAAAACAGAGGACGGCCCTATCCCTGGCAACCACAGCGGGGGCGCCCCTACGGTTGTTAAAGGTGCCCTTTGCTCCGGGCAGCGGGTAATTCATGATTCTGAAAGAGGGGGTCGCGAGGCCCCCTCTTTTCTACTTAAAATACGAAATCCGAATATCGAAATACGATACAAATTCAAAATTCGGAACCTCGAAATTCAATATTTTTGGGGGTCATTTGAATTTTGAAAGTCCGCGCTTGTTTCGAGTTTCAGATTTCGTGCTTCGTATTTAAAACACGGTATGCGCATTTATTTAAGACGTCTAATATACAATCCCGTAAAAAAGCATCGGTCCTGACGCGGGAACCAGGAGAACGCAAACACGAATGTTTTCCTCAAGAAGCGGCGCTGCAAAACTATCTCTTATCGTTGTAGTCGGACTGATTGCGCTCAAGGTAGTAGTGGCAATCATCACGGGGAGCATCAGCATCTTTGCCCAGTCGCTTGACAGCTTCCTCGACCTGTTTGCGGTACTGGTCACTTTCTTCGCCATTACGGTCGCTAACCGCCCGGCCGATGAAGAACACCCTTTCGGTCATGGCAAAGTGGAGGATATCGCTGCCTCAGTGCAGGCGGTGCTGATTCTCGCCGCCGGCGGGCTGATAATCTACTCCGCTGTGCAACGCATCAGGACCGGAGCCGTAGTGGAGATGGCCGAAACCGGCATCGGGGTAATGGCCGTCTCCATAGTAGCCAGCATCTTCCTGTCCCGCCACTTACGGAAGGTGGCGCGCGCCACCGATTCTTCCATACTGGAAGCCAACGCCCACAACATTGCGGCTGACGTCTACTCCGCTTCCGGAGTGCTGGCAGGACTGCTGGTCATACGCTTCACCCAACTCGAAATCCTCGACCCGGTCATCGCAATAGTGGTGGCGGTAATCGTTTTGAAAACGGGCTTTGGGGTAGCACGGAAATCGCTGAATGTATTGATTGATATCCGATTGCCCAAGCCGGAGGAGGACAAAATCAAGGCGGCTATCATCGAGCAAGGGTGCCACCTGGAAAACTTCCACGACCTGCGCACGCGCAAAGCCGGAGCGCAGCGCTACATCGAGTTGCACCTGACTATGCCGAAGAGCATCAGCGTTGAGGAGTCGCACCATGTGTGCGACCGGTTGGAGCAGAGCATCAGGGCCAGGCTGCCCAACACCAGCGTTACCATCCATGTCGAACCGTGCAGCACCGAATGCCCGCAGTGCGCCGTATCCGGCTCCATCAAAAACAGCAAGGGTTAGGCCAGGCTGTGGAGCTTCTTGATGCTTTCGACCAGGTCTGAAATGGCGGGCGACCGCGAGCGTTGCGGCGGCGGTCCCAGCGGGTCTTCGATGCCAGTGTTGCCCAGCAAGACATCGAAGGTAGCTTTTACCGAGGCAGCGAGGGCCTCAGAGTTGTAGCCCCCTTCCAGGCTAGAGACCAGACGGCCATTGCAGAGCTCTTCGGCCAGTCCTCTGATGATTTCCACGATTCTGGCAAAGCCGGTGACGCTGACTTCCATCATGGCTATGGAGTCCGACCAGTGGGCATCATAGCCCGCGGAGACCAGGATAAGCTGCGGAGCGTATCGCCTCACCACCGGGACGATAATCTGCTCAAATACCTGCAAATACTCGGCATCACCGCAGCCGGCTGGCAGCGGGATGTTGACCGTGCTCCCCTTGCCTGCGCCGCTCCCCATCTCCCCTGTGCTTCCCGACCCCGGGTAGAAGGGGTACTCGTGGGTGGAGATGTAAAGCACCTGCGGGTCGGAGTAGAAGGCGTCCTGTGTCCCGTTGCCGTGGTGCACATCGAAGTCTATGATGGCAACCCGCTCCAGCCCGAGCTTCGTGAGAGCATATTTCGCAGCTATGGCCACATTGTTGAACAGGCAAAAGCCCATCGCCTGATTAGCGGTGGCGTGGTGTCCCGGCGGCCTGACCAGGGCAAAAGCGTTTGCCACCTCTCCACCCGTCACCGCCTCCACGGCGCAGATTGCGCCACCGGCGGCGTAGACAGCGGCCTCGTAGGAGCCGGATGAGGTCACGGTATCGCCATCGAGCCAGCCGCCTCCCTTTTCCACCACTGCCTTTATACCCGCGATGTACTGCCCGTCATGTACCAGCGCCAGCTCTTCGACTGTAGCGGGACGCGGCGGAATGTGCGTCAACTGCTCAATGATTTTCGTCCGCTCCAGTTGCGATAGAATTGCCTTCAGCCTTCCGGCATTCTCCACGTGGCCGCCAGTGTCATGCTTGAGATAGACGGGGTTATAGGCATAGCCTGTTGCCATAGGTACACCTCCTTGCTCTCCAGTCCAAGACAAATTCCAAGCTCAAAACTCCAAGCATCAAACAAATTCAAAACCCAAAAATCATCCGCCTGAGGCGGACAAAACCACAACTAAAAGCTTTAAAAATTTGAACTCGGCCTAGACCACCAGTTTCACTCCTGAGACCAAGAACCAACCTCCGAATCCCACCAGCAGCAGGCTGCACCCGGTGAATACCCACTGCTGGAACCCCTGTCCCCAGAGCGTTTTGGTCTTGTAGACCAGAACCGAGACAAAGGAAAGCCAGGCGAGGTCGCAGAGCCAATGGACAAGAGTAAATCCAACCACTCCTAACGCGCCGAAGCCGACGAAGCGCATGATAAGCATGCTGCCGATAGTTGCCCACCAGAGAATGAAAAAGGGATTGAGGCCGCTCATTACAATGCCCGCGACGAAGGGACTATAGGGCAAGTCTTTCTCTCCCCGCACCACCTCGCGCCGGGCGCGGAACAGGCTGATGCCCATCCAGATAATCATGCCGCCGCCCAGGATGCTGAGCACCATCTGAACGGTGACATGCTCGAAAAACCGGGCGAAGCCGAAATAGATGAGCAGTATAAGCGGGACTTCGATGACAGCGTGACCCAGCGCCAGCTGCGCGCCGGCCCAGGGAGAGCGATAGCTCTTGGCGAGGGTCACGGCAAACATGGGGCCGGGCATCATCACCCCGGAAAGGGAAATTACTACCACACTCAGTAAAATCGGGAGCACAGGCACCTCAAAAGTTATTGTTTCAGAGGTATTATAGCAGAATCTCATTTTCAGCGATGCATGCTTCATCAATTGACAATGATTAACG
>JACPPQ010000012.1 GCA_016190925.1 Chloroflexota bacterium
AGCTTTAGGCAAAAGGTTGAGATTGCCAGTGCCGCTTCCTCTGAATGACACATTTCTCAGTCCTTATTATTATGAGACTCTTAGTATTTGAGAAGTCACATGTATATGGAGGTGCTGGTATGAAGATTAGGGATTTGCTGAAAATCAAGGACCGTCGGGTGGTGACGGTTGGGCCGGATGAAACTATCTCCGCAGCCGTCAAAAAGCTGGCGGAATATGACAGGGGCTCTCTTCCGGTCTGTAACGAAAAGGGCGAACTGGTGGGAATTGTCACCGAAAGAGACGTAGTCAGGAAATGCTTTGCCAGTGTCGATGCCTGCGCCGGCTTCAGGGTAAAGGACGTAATGACCAGCAGAGTAGCCATCGCAATTCCTGACGATGGCGTCGAGTATGCAATCAGCGTGATGAAGCAGAAGAGAATCAGGCATCTGCCCGTGGTGGAGGACCAGAGAGTGGTGGGCATGGTCTCCATGCGAGACCTCCTCGATATGCAGCTCAGCGAGACCAGTGCCGAGGTCCGGTATGCAGGCTTATTACCCAGAAGACCCCAGCGCCCCGTAGTTTAGCTTTCCCGCCACATCCAGAGTGCAGGTCTGTGATAGTGCGAGTGACGCAGTGCCTTCCCCGAGCACAAAGTTCTGAAGGAATCTAGCCGGATAGAAGGGTGGAAAACACGTGAAACTTCGATTATCCCCCGTTTCAAACGGCATTTCGTTCCTACAGCGACAACAGCGTGACTGGGAGGTCACAGTTGCGCGCACATCTTTTGCCAGATTGGCTTACCAGATGGTCTTCCCCTATCCGGCTTGTCCGGCTTAGGGTCGGGCTAAAAGCTGATAGCTAAATATCCATCTTCCCGCAAACACAAGGGGTGGATATCGCCTATCCTGACGATACCCACCCTCTCAAGTTCGATGTGTGTAAGAAGTGTTACATTACCCGCCCAGGTGCATGTGCGTGTACGGCCCTGTCAAAAGCATCAGCACCAGGAGAACTCCCACCAGTATCACGAACCCCATTCCGGCCAGGGGCAGAAGCCTGACATCTGTGCCCGGGATTTTCTTCGGTGCAGCCGTTGAAATAGCGAATACTCTGTAGAGAACCCGAAAATAGGTGAACCAGATAAACGCCATAATCCCGACCAGGAGCAGGAGCCATGAAAGAACACCGTCCGGTAGCCGGAAGGCGCTTGTTGGGGCATCGCCTTCATTCACCAGTTCCATGGAAGACTCCGGGCCGATAAACACCTCCGGACCGGGAGCGGGGAACCGGATGCCTACTTCTGTTTGGTAGAAAGAACGGCCGGCTTCAACCAGATTTAGTTTTGACTTCGCTTCGGCTCCCTGGTAACGAGCTACAACCTCTGTGCTGCCGGCTATCCTCGGTGTGTACTCCAGCGTGGCGATACCCTTGTCATTGGTATCCTTCTGTCCTATTTCCATCAGGCCGGAGGTAAAGAAATCTACTTTAAGCAGGAACTCCACCGCAGCGCCAGCGATTGGCTTGCCCTGGTCATCTTTTACCGTGGCGCTCAGGGTCAGCGATTTGCCGGCTTGGGACTGCTGTGGAGCAGTCAGGGACAGGGTGGCCTTGGTGGCGGGTTTCGCCGCCGGTGTTTCAGCAGGTTGAGATGGTTTTCCCAGCGACCAGAGATAGGTAATAACCTGCCATCGCTGCTCTTCTGTGAGGGACGATTTGAAGGGTGGCATGCCGTTGGCTAATCTGCCTTCGCTCAGAATCCAGAAATTGTAGTCCGCCTTTTGCTCCAGGTTATCGGGGAAGGCCGCGTTACTAAAGTCGAACTTTGGAAGACCCCCTCCGGTAGCGCCGTGGCACCCCAGGCAGGAACGCTGATAGATACCCTTACCGGCCGCCTGCGCAGAAGAGTCGCTCCAGGGGAATGGGTTCTTCAGACCGGCATACGGAGGAGGCACGGCGTCTCCCTGTGCGCTGGCAAAAACAGTCACGGCAAGAACCCCCGCAAGGGCAAATGCAACCATGCTAACCAGGAGGAACCCTAGCTTTTTCATTATCTTCTCACCTCCTGTGCTGAAGAAAGAGGCATTGCCGCGTGCGATGCTTCCAATTCATGCTCCTCCGCTACCTCCCAGATGGAAATCAGGGGTATCAGTTTGGCGAAGACGGCGAAGATAAGCATAAAAGCGGCAAAAGCCCCCGCCGTAACCGACCACTCGACCCAGCTTGGGGTGTAGGAGCCGAACTCAAAAGGCATCAAGGGTACCTGGATGCTGGGGATGACAATCACGAAACGCTTAATCCACATCGCCACGTTGATTAACACCGCTGAAACAAGCATCCTGGGTATAACCGAACCTATCTTAAAGAGAATGAGGATGAGCGGCACTATTAAGCCGGCCACGACGAACAACCAGAACAAGGGGGCCTGCTCGCCGAACATGAGAAGATAGAGCAGGTTTTTCTCCACTATCTCCATCTTGTAGCCTACCGTGAGGTACTCGCCGAAGGTCAGGTAGGTGTAGAGCAGGAGCATTACCAGCATGAGATTGCCGAGATTGCGGAAATGTCTCTCTGTGATGTACTCCTCGAGGTGATAGATTTTCCGGAATATAGCCATGACAATCAGAATCGATGCAATGCCGGAGAAAATTGCCCCGATGACGAAGTAGATGCCGAAGACCGTGCTATCCCATCCTGGACGCAGCGTCATGGAGAAGACAAAAGAGACCACGGTATGCACCGAGATGGCAATGGGTATTATGGTTACTGCCATCGTGCCAATAGACCTCTCCAGCTTGTGTCGCTGTTCGGGAGTGTTGGCCCACCCCACGGACAGGAGGGAATAAATCCGGCGCTTGAGAGGGGATGCCGCCCGGTCCAGCCTGTCACGCAGGATAGCAAAATCCGGAATCAGCGGCAGGTAAAGATAAATCAGGCTTCCGGTGAGGTAGGAAGTTATCGAGATGATATCCCACATCAGCGGCGATTGAAACCGACCGAATACGATGATGTGCCACACTCGTTCGGGACGCCCCAGGTCGATGATGGGCATCAGCGCGCCGATGGAGATTGCTACTACAGTGATAAGCTCAGCCATGCGGGTGACAGGCGTACGCCAGCCGGCGTTGGTCACCCGCAGGATGGCTGAGATAAGCGTGCCGGCATGGCTGATGCCGATAAAGAACACAAAGTTGACCAGGTAAAGTCCCCAGAACACCTGGTCTCGCATCCCGGTGACCAGCAGCCCGTGGCGAAGCTGGGTAATATAAGCGTACAAACCCCAGCCGAACACCGCCAGCAGCAGCAGGACAAAGGCATAATAGCCGTTGGAGGTCTTTTTTAACGGCGCCAGTACCGTGCGTTCCAAACGCTCATGATATGCTTCAGGTGCTCCCCTTGTTCTCATTTTTGACTAGCCTCCCCCAGGATTCCTGGCTGGTGTTGAAAGTTGTGGACATCCTTCGTAAAGATATCAGGCCGCTTTTCGAATCCCTCTCCGCCCCAGCCCCATACCGGTTCTTTCAGTGGGCGGTGGTCACTGGCCTCTCTCCCAAAGTTCTGGCCGTGACCCGGCAGGTAGAATACCCTCGGCTGTGTGCCCAGGTCCTCTTTGTATTGAAAAGCATCATTCTCACCAAGTAACCTGGATAGCTCCACCACCTCCACTCCATTAGAAGCAATGTTCTCGTTCCGGTCGCCCATGTAGAGGGCCTTCATCGGACAGCCCATTACACATAATGGTAGCTTACCGTCTTCCAGCAAGTGGGCGCAGAACATGCATTTGATTACTGTCCCTTTTACCGCCGGAACAGGATAGAACGGTGAATATTCGGCGAAAGCGGCATTAGCAGGAAGCTCCGGGGTGCCCCAGTTGAAGAAGCGCCGCTGGTACGGGCACGCAGCCATGCACATGCGGCAGCCAATGCACCGGCGGTGGTCGACAAGGACAACCCCATCCTTGCTATGGTAGGTGGCCGCCACCGGGCAGACGTTAACGCATGGCGCATTCTCACACTGGTAGCAGGGGGTGGGCATGAAGGTCTTGCCCCCGCCGGGCTGTTCCGCTTCAAAGACCTGAATCCACTGCTGGCCTTTGGGTACGAAATGGCCATTGATACATGCCTGAGTGCACTGCGGCGGCGAGTCAATGGTGACACACCCCTCGCACTTCTTCAGGTCGATGACCATACACCAGGCTCTAGCCTTTCCATTCGCGGAACCCGTGTCAGGTTGACTGCTATCTGCCCTGGCGCGGCCCAGCGCCTTGTTAAGCAGGGTCGTGGTCAAAGCCAGTGTTCCCACTGTTCCCGCTGAAACCTTTATAAACTGACGACGTGTCAGGCCGTTATTTTCATGCTGCACTAAACTATTTCCTCCCCTCGCAGGACCCAAAACTGTGACTCTACGCAGGTGTTTCTCCGCCTACTGTTGAGCCTGGCCCTGGTTTAATTTCGGAGACAGGGCAGTAATTATATCTAAAGGCAATGGGATGATAGTGCTGTTTCTCTCTCCGGACATCTCGACCAGGGTCTGAAGGTAGCGCAGTTGCAGCGCCGCCGGCTGACTCTGGATAATCTTGGCCGCCTCTGCCAGGGTCTCGGCAGCCTGGCGCTCACCCTGGGCATGGATAACCTTGCCGCGCTTCTCTCGCTCTGCCTCAGCCTGCTTAGCCATAGCCCGCTGCATTGCCTCCGGAAGAAGCACGTCCTTAATCTCCACCAGCACCGCCCTGACGCCCCACGGCGCTTCAGTTTGCTCGTCAATAATCTGCCGCAGCCGCAGGTTAATCTGGTCGCGGTGGGCCAGAAGCTCATCCATGTCCGACTGTCCGAGGACGCTTCGCATGGTGGTTAAGGCCAGCTGGATGATGGCCTCCTTGTAGTCCTCGACGTTAATTACGGCTTTCATCGGGTCGATTGCCTGGAAGTAGACCACGGCATCCACTTTGACCGTCACGTTGTCCTTGGTTATTACCTCCTGGGGCTCCAGCACGGTAGTTACCACTCTCAGGCTGACCTTAATCATGCGGTCGACAATGGGGATTATCAGGTTCAAGCCGGGGTTTCTGACTCCCACGAAACGCCCGAAGCGCAATACCACCCCCCGCTCATACTGCTTGACAATCCTGGTGCCCAGCGCAAGCAGCACCAGCGCCACGATGATGATGAGAACGATTAACCATGTGTCCATTTTACCCTCCTTATATTTGGGTCATATTTTATCAAGGATAAGCCTTGTGATTTCCAGCCTAACCATGCTCGCAAACTGTCCCTTTCAGTAAATCCCCTCCCGGTTGGGAGGGGCATAGCTTTATCAACAATTTTTACACTCGCACTAAGGCTTACTGTTCCTGCTTCAACGTCAGGAACCGCTCGCTCACCAGCACGTGCCGGGTATCATCCAGTCTTGAGGCTACAACTTTGATAAGTCCGTTGAGCAGCTTGTAACCAATCTCACGGTTGTTTTCCAGAAGCCACCTGAGTTTGGTTGCGCTGAAAGAGAGGACTTTTACCTTTTGCAGGCATACCGCCGAGAAGTTATAGATATAAGGCTGCACAATGGCTGACCAGCCTACCACTTCGCCGGGGGTGATAACGTCAACAGTGACCCTTCTGTTTGACTGTCCCTGTGAATTGGGAAGCATCTCCTGGAGGGCTATCTTTCCTTCAACGACTACCAGGAGCTCTTCTGCGCTATTCCCACCCTTGAAGATGGTGGTTCCCGGGTCATATTGTTTTTCCAGAATCAGGAGAGAATTGACTACTTTATCCAGTTCGGAATCAGTCAATGGTGCAAAGACCGTGCAATTGCGAAGCACTTCTTTAACCGTCGTCCTACCCAACTTCTATCGCTTACATCCTATCTAATAAATTTCTTACAGGCCGCATATTTCGCTGCCAGGCCGAAGAGCACTGCTGACGCCCCAGCCACGGTCAGAAGGACCCCTGCGGCCGCGAATATAACGGTCAACATGAGGGTCAGCCCGCCCAAAATCCCGAGACCGCCGAAAAGGACTGCTTTGTCACTCATGCTGGTCAGCCTCTGGGCAGCAGTTGTTTGCGTCCTTACGTGCATATTGGCAAAGACCGGTCCGCCTGAGGCGGATGGCTCCGTCTCCAACTCTTGCAGGCTGAAGGGAACATCCGATTCTTTACTGAGAAAAGCATCGGAGCTTAGCGCGTGCTCTGGCATAATTTTATTATCCAGGTTATTTACTATTACTACCTTTGTATTTGGAATCTCTTCGGAAATGGTCCAGGCTGCATCGAAGCCGCCCGCCCGGGTCAGCGGAATACCGTCCAGGCCGATGGCGTGTGGAAGGAAACAGTCTATCACTGCTATATCAGGCCTTAGATTCCTGGCAAGCGCCAGCGCTCTGCCGGCATTTTCCGCCTGTCCTACCACCACCGTCCCGCTTTTCTCGATAGCCCCTCTAAGAAAATGCCGCACTGCGGGATACTCTGAGGCAATGATTACCCTGACGCTTCTCTTTTTCATAGCTGCACCTCTACCACTCTGTAGTACCCTATTAAAGGTTAGCATATGGCGGAACTTGACGTAATCAGCAGAGCGGGGTAATTTACACGCAAAAGGATAGGTATTTTCACGTATATTATATTAGTATTACTACTTGCTTACACCATGTAGATGATTTCGGAGGAACTGAGTAGAGTTTTGAGAAAGCGCTACTGTCTTGAGGGTAGATGGAGCTGGATGGGCTGTCAGCAGTTATCGAGGGTAAGAGGGGGAGAAGGCTGATAGCTAGTAGCTTCTCAGCTTACAATCGCACGGATTGTTAACGCCAGGTAACACTTATCTTAATTTCGGTAGCACAGAGCCTGCCCTGAGCGAAGCCGAAGGGTACTTGATACGGGGGTGAAC
>JACPPQ010000146.1 GCA_016190925.1 Chloroflexota bacterium
TGGCGGGATGAAGCAATCTCGGTGTTTGACTTAAGAAGACCGAACGGTCTTCACACAACTATCATAGGGATTGCTTCGCTGGCCCTCGGCCGCTCGCAAAGACGCACGCTGAAATGTCATTGCGAATCCGCCCCTGGCGGGATGAAGCAATCCGTATGGTTGAGTTAAGAACACCGAACGGTCTTCACACAACTATCATAGGGATTGCTTCGCTGGCCCTCGGCCGCTCGCAAAGACGCACCTGCGATTTTCATTGTTCGCCGGCGCGCTTCTACTGGCTTCTGTCTTCTGACCTCAGCGGTACTAAAATCCCCCTGAAAAGCGGTACAAAATTACTTCTGATATACTATTGACTACCAAACCATTTTGATGATATGTTATTAAATAAGTGTGCCTTGTACCTGGCGCTGATCCGTTTTTGTTATCTGAAGTTGCGGTGCGCCGCAAAAGAACAAGCGTAGTGGGGTGGTGAAAGCGGGGTTCCTTTTGAAAAAACTCCTGGCAAACAAGCTCAGAATCAACTTATTTGTCATCGGGGTGATGTTGACGCTTTTGGCCATGCTGGCGCTCCCTTTCCCGGCTGATGCCGGCGGGAACGAATCTATCAACCGCCAGCACTCCCCGTCCGCCGATGCCGCGGCAGCCGGAGGCGATGGTAACGGATTCCAGACCACCCCGGAGAACGCCTATGCCGATGGCGGCGGTTACGCCGTGGATATCGCTAGCGGGACGGGCAACAACGGGGACCCCACCGCAGGTCAGACCGATAAGCACAACTTCTATAACTACGGCATCTCCATCCCCACTGGCTCCGCCATCAGCGGCATCACCGTCAGGGCGGACATCGCAGTTGATGCTTTAACCTATAACCCGTATACCGCAATCAGGCTCTCATGGGACGGAGGCACCAGCTGGACAACTGTGACCGTGTCACCGCCTGATAAATATCAAACGCTGACCGCAACCGCCGAAACTACCTATACCTTCGGCGGCAGCAGCGACACCTGGGGCCGGGCGTGGACTGCCGAGGAGCTAAGCGATGCCAACTTCCAGGTGCAGGTCATCAACGGCGACACCCAAAACGGTTCAAGCCCGCGTAACTTTTCTCTGGACTGGCTGCCGGTCGCCGTCACCTTCACTTCTCCCTGGGACTCTTACCAGTCTGACTATTCCACGGTATGGGGAGACCAGGGAGTAAACGGCGCTTACAACAGCAGCTACACTACGGTCTATATGAATGGCACCGGCTTTGCCGCCACAACTTATAATGTTGCGTTCTATGACGCCGGCGCCAGCGGCGGCCAGAAGGTCGCCACTGTTACGGACATCAGCCTTACAGGCGGCGAGCTGCGGACCTCCCTGTACCTGGGTGACAAGACGAGCTTCACTGCGGGCACTTGGCATGCCGTAGCCAGCCCACCGGCAGCACTGCCTTCCCCCAGACCTATGATGAGGTTACCGGCTCCCCGGATACCTATAGCCTGCTCGCCAATGACTCCTTCTACGTAGACCCCAGCGCCATCCCGGAGTTCCCCACCATCATCTCGGCCATTGTGACTATGGCCCTGTGCGCCGCGGGTTACTGGTGGATGAAGAAAAAGAAATTAAAGTTCCAAACCGGGTAACCGGAGGCTGTCAGAACATGCCGAGGAAAGTAAGGCAGGCACAGGTGAGTCCAGTCCTTTAGCACGAAGAAAAGCAGGGCGGGCGGGTCCGTGACCCACCATTACGACATTTTCATTACCTGGAAAATAGGGGGCAAAACCGCACGCTGAAATGTCATTGCGAATCCGCCCCTGGCGGGATGAAGCAATCTCGGTGTTTGACTTAAGAAGACCGAACGGTCTTCACACAACTATCATAGGGATTGCTTCGCTGGCCCTCGGCCGCTCGCAAAGACGCCCCCTGCGATTTTCATTGTTCTCGGGCGCGCTTCTGGCTTCTGACTACTGGCTTCTGGCTACTCACTCACTTAAAAATAGTCACCCGCCTTTGAGGGCCTTTGCCCAGGCTTTCGGAGGAAAGGTCGTTCCTCTGGGCTATCAGATGCTGTAATCTGCGGATGTAGGCGCTCTGGGGAGTAAGCTCAATCGAGCCCTCGTCACCGGCTTTGACCTTCTCGACGGCTTCTTCCGCCTCGCTAAGCGCTTCCTGGAGTCCGTTGTTCGGCACCAGTTGGCTCTGGCCGCGCTGGCCCGGCCGGATAGCGTTGAGAAGCTGCCTGATTTGCTGCGGGGTATTGCTTCTCAGGACGTAGATGGGAATGCGGCTCTCCTCTGCGTCTCTAACCCTCTGCGGCTTGCGGCGGTAATAGTTCTTCGATGTCACAAAAAGGCTGGCATCCCTGAGATTGTCGACTATGTCCAGGCCGATTCCCATCTCCCTGGCTACCTGTTCGAGCTTCAGCCGGTTCACGCCGAAGACGGCGATACGGGATTTGCTCTCGGCTGGCGCCGGCCTTTCCATGACCGGAGGGGCCTTTTGGGTGAGTACGGAAGGCGCTTTGCTGACGGTCTTTACCTCTCCGTTTTCATCCATCCAGCGCACCTCGGTAGGCACCGGCTGGCCCCGCAGCGTGGCATCGACGGCTTCAGAAACGTCGGGGTGGATGGCTACCCTGTCCCGGTCTTGTATCTCGACCACAATATCGAAGGTCGGCGGCGACTTGCGTTCGAGGATGGACTTCTGCGTGCCCCTGCGCTTGGCTTCCTCATCACTCAGCGTGACCGACTGTATGCCTCCGATGAGGTCGCTGAGGGTGGGGTTCATCATCAGGTTCTCCAGCGTGTTTCCATGCGCCGTGCCGACAAGCTGGACGCCGCGCTCGGCAATGGTCCGGGCGGCCATAGCTTCGAGCTCTGTGCCTATCTCGTCGATGATGATTACCTCCGGCATGTGGTTCTCCACGGCCTCAATCATCACCGCGTGCTGCATGGTGGGGGTTTTTACCTGCATCCGCCGCGCGTGCCCGATGGCAGGGTGCGGGATATCGCCGTCACCGGCAATCTCGTTCGAGGTATCGACAATGATGACCCGTTTTTTCATGTCATCGGCAAGGACGCGCGCCACCTCGCGGAGCATGGTTGTCTTGCCGATGCCCGGCTTGCCAAGCAACAGGATGCTTTTGCCAGATTGCACCAGGTCGTCGATGATTTTGATGGTGCCGAAGACCGCCCGGCCTACGCGGCAGGTAAGGCCGATGATTCGGCCCCGCCGGTTGCGGATAGCGGAGATGCGGTGCAGGGTGCGCTCGATTCCGGCCCGGTTGTCATCCCCGAAGGGACTGAGACGGCTGGCTACGTACTCGATGTCGCTCTCGGTGACTTCCCTGGCATTTAGAGCCGTTTCCCGGTGAGGAAAGCGAGCCTCGGGGGGACGTCCCAGGTCCAGGAGTACCTCTATCAGGTCGCTGACGTCTTGCTGCTGTGACAGGGGCTGGCGGACATGGGGCGGGAAAATATCCAGCAGGGCATCCAGGTCATCGGTAATTACTTTCCGCAAAACTGCCCTCTCCTCCGGCCTCGCTTCAGCCGGACCCGGCAACGATGTCCAGGAAATACCTGTGAAATCTGGTGTCTTTAGTCAACTCCGGGTGAAAAGCGCAGGCCAGCAGGTTCTTTTGCCTGGCGGCAACTATGGTTTCGTCTTCCAGTCTGGCCAGCACGTCCACCTTGTCTCCCACTTTTTCGATGATGGGTGCCCGGATGAATATGGCCGGGAAAGGGTCCTCGCCGAGAGCGGAAATCAACAGCCTGGTCTCGAAGCTGTCTTTCTGTCGGCCGAAGGCGTTGCGTTTGACCTTGATGTCCATTACCGCCAGGGTCTCGTCCGGCTCCGAGAGTTCTTTCGCCAGCAAAATCATGCCCGCGCAGGTGCCCCATACGGGCAATCCCTTCCGGGCGCGGGCCTTAATCCGTTCCATCAGATCGTAGTCAAGCATCAATCTCCTGATGGATGTGCTTTCGCCGCCGGGAATAATAAGCCCATCGAGAGCGTCAAGCTGGTAAGGCAGGCGGACGGGCACTGTGTTTACCCCTAGCTCGCGCAGGACAGCGATGTGTTCGAGGAATGCCCCCTGAGCAGCGAGGACGCCGATTCTCATGTTACCAGCCTCTGGATGCCAGCAGCTTTTCGGGCGGGATTTGCTTGATTTCCAGTCCGTGCATGGCTTCCCCCAGGTTCTTGGAGACCTCGGCGATTATCCTGGGGTCCTGATAATGCGTGGTAGCCTTGACGATAGCCTTTGCCCTGGCTTCGGGGTCGGCGGATTTGAATATGCCTGAGCCGACGAAGTTACCATCTGCGCCCAGCTGCATCATCAGGGCGGCGTCAGCCGGAGTGGCGATTCCTCCGGCAGAAAAGTTGACCACCGGCAGCTTACCGGTCTTGTGAACTTCCTGTACTAACTCCAATGGCGCTCTCATCTCAACCGCGATGGCTGCCAGTTTTTCCTCCGGTGTGTCCACCAGTTTGCGGATGCCTTCCGTAACGGCTCGCATGTGCTTGACAGCCTCGACGACATTGCCGGTGCCGGCTTCGCCCTTTGTGCGTATCATGGCTGCCCCTTCGCCGATACGCCGCAGCGCCTCACCGAGGTCGCGGCAGCCGCAGACAAAGGGCACCTTGAAATCGTGCTTCCAGACGTGGTGCGCTTCATCGGCGGGGGTGAGCACCTCGGACTCGTCTATAAAGTCAATTTCCAGTGCTTCGAGAACCTGCGCCTCGACAAAGTGGCCGATACGGCACTTTGCCATCACCGGTATGGAGACCGCTTTCATAATGGCTTCGATGACTGCCGGGGCAGCCATGCGGGCCACTCCGCCGGCAGCGCGTATGTCAGCGGGCACCCTTTCCAGCGCCATGACCGCGCAGGCGCCCGCATCCTGGGCGATTTTTGCCTGTTCAGCGTTGATAACGTCCATAATCACCCCGCCCTTGAGCATCTGGGCAAGGCCGATTTTAACTTTCCAGGTTCCGGTTTCCATGTTGTGTTCCTCGCTTCCCCGCAGGGTTAACTTTAGCCCAGTTTGTCCGGGCTAAACACAATATTATTGTACTATGGTTTAGATGGCTTATCAAGAATCGGTCTCTTTGCGGGCATGCCGGAGCGGCGGGGATACTGGGGCGGCGTAGGAGAGGTTTTCTCGATAATTACCAGCCACCGGTCATCGGCAAGCTCCTTAATTTCAATCCGTTTCATTTCGCGAAGTTTACCGCCCATTGTCTCGATAGCCTTTGCCGCCTGGCTCACTTCCTGCGCAATGTCACCCTTCTTTTGAGCGATAACCATGCCGCCAATGGCGCAAAACGGCAGGGTAAGCTCGGCCAGGGCGGGCATCTCCGCCACGGCCCGGGAGAGCGCCACATCGAACCGCTCGCGGTACTGCGGGTCATGGGCAGCCTCTTCCGCCCGCGCCGCCACGACCTCAACATTGTCCAGTCCGAGTTTCTGCGTTATATACTGGAGGAAGGCTACTTTTTTCCCCGTAGCTTCCAGCAGCGCCAGCTTTATGCCGGGGAACATGATTTTGAGCGGTATGCCCGGTAGCCCGGCCCCCGCGCCGACATCCATCATACGGAACGCCGCCCCCTGTGGCAGTTGCTCCCAGGCGAGGACCACGGTGAGGGAGTCCAGGAAATGCTTGACCTGCACGTCCTCGAAGGCGGTGATGGAGGTGAGGTTCACCCGCTTGTTCCAGTCCATCATCTCTTGATAATAGGTGTGAAACTGCTGTAGTTGCTGAGGGGTGAGTTCCAGCCACAGTTTTCTTGCCCCTGCGATAAGCTTTTCCATAAGGGGTATTATATCATGGGAAAATATTTTGAGAGATGCTTGAGCCTCCCGCGAAACGCGCCAATGGCTTAATTTCAATGTCTATTATGTCATTCCCCGCGAAGCTTGTCCCGTACTTGATACGGGACAAGCTTCGCGGAGGGTGACAGTTTCGCGGGAGGCTCGCTTGACATGGTAAGACCAATGGTAGTATCATTAGTATGATTGATAATGGCAAACGGAGAAAACAGATGGCTAAGAAAGGAAAAACGGAAAAAGTTTCGGTGACGCTCCCCACAGATTTGGCCCAAAAAGTCCGAGAGCTTGTGCCTCAGGGACAGGTAAGCTCATTTGTTTCCGAGGCGGTGGCGCACTATATAGCAGGCCGGCGTCAAATGGAAGCCCTTAAAAAAGGCTTTGGCGCATGGAAGGACGAAGACCACCCCGACCTGATGACTCCCGAGGACTCTACGGCCTTTGTCCGTGCGCTCCGCGCAAGTGATAGAGGACGCCAGGAATACCTGGAACGGCTGTGGAGAGAAAATGGAAAATAACCCGCCGGAAGTCATTTCCTGCATGCTGGATACTGACATTGCTATTGATTTCTTAAGGCGACGCCAATACGTATGGAAACTAATCGACCAGTGGGTTGAAAGAGGGCTTGTAGCCGTCAGCGCAATTACTCATATGGAAGTATATCAAGGCATGAGACGTAAAGAAGAGCAAGTTACCAATGCCTTCCTGGAGGGTCTCGAATCCATTCCGGTTAACGTGGCCGTGGCGAGGAAAGCCGGAAGACTGCTGGCTGACCTCCGTTCAAAAGGAGTGACCATAGGCATTCCCGATGCTATCATCGCTGCAACAGCCCTGGAACTGGACGTGCCGCTTCTGACCAACAACGTGGAGCATTATCCCTTCAAGGATTTGAGGGTGGTGCGGGGTGTTCCACTAACTCAGTAGACTCAAGAGGGTCTTCATTTTTTACTGCCCAGCCACCTTCTCACCAGGTCTGCCTCTTCCTCTTTGCTCCTCACCTTATGGTCCAGGCGCGCTTCGTGAAGCCTCTGGAGTATTTCCTTCATGCGGGGGCCGGCTGGCACGCCCATCTCCATCAGGTCATCTCCGGTCAGAGCCGGCCTGACATATCGCAGCGTATTGAGGAACAGCAGAAGACGCTCCCGGATAATGGAGGAGTCTGAAGCAACCGAGGCAGCAATAATCGCTGTGTGTGAGTAACCGTGAAGAAGACGGTATACAGCACTGGATAACAGTTCCGGTTCCTGTAACGCTGGCAGCTTGCTCTTGACACTCGCGACATTCCGCAGCACCTGCGCCTGCGGTTTGGGGAATCTCAGGCGGGAAACGATGTCCTCGATTTCATTGGCATTGAAGCGGTAGCACAGGAGCGCCAGGTACAGGTTGTAAGACGCAGCGCTGGCTCGTGCCTCCTCGAACTTCCTTGCCAGCCACTCGTCACCCTTCAGACCGGGATGAAGCTTTTGCAGCACACCCAGCTCACCGGCGCGGCGCAGTGCCTTCTCAGGATATTCCTCGTGCAGGACGCACTCCAACTCATAGCGGAGGCGGTCGGCGCTGATGGTGTCCAGCATGTCCACATCTCGTTTGAGGAGCCGCAGGGTGTTACGTTCGATAAGAAAGTCCAGTCGCTGCTCGTAGCGGACGGCGCGCCAGATGCGGGTGGCGTCATCGATGAAGCTCTTTTCATGCAGGATGCGGATGAGTCCGTGCTCGATGTCGCTTCTTCCGCCGTAGAGGTCAATCAGTTCGCCATAACGATTGGGGCGCAGGCTGATTGCCATGGCGTTGATAGTAAAGTCTCTTCGGAAAAGGTCGTCCTTCATAGTGCCGGGGCCGATGGTGGGCAGTGCTCCCGAACGGGCATAGGTCTCCGAGCGGGCGGTGGTGAGGTCGATGCTCATGTTGTCCCACTGGAGCCTGGCGGTCTTGAAGTGTGGGTGCCTGGTGATTTTCCCCGGTTTACCCTGCAACAGCCGCTGCGCCAGCTCGATGGCATCCCCTTCGACTACCAGGTCGAGGTCCAGGTTGGCGCGGCCCAGCAGGAGGTCGCGCACCACCCCCCCGACCAGGTACAGGTTCTGCCCCTGGCTTGCGGCAACCCTTCCAGCTTCTTTGATGAACTCCGCCAGCGCAGGCGGCAGTTGTTTTGCGATTCTGTCTGACTGGTTAATGGCATCCGGCATGGGAGAATTATAGCACAGATTTGGAGATTACAGGCGCACCCGCGAACGATGAAAATACACCCGATTCTGTCATTCCAGTCCGCCCCAGGCGGAGAATCCAGCGGGGAAAACGAAGGCTGGATTCCGACTTTCGCTTGCCTTCGCTGACCTGCCCGCTGTACAAGACTTTGGCAGGCGGGAGCTTTACCGCAAGCAGGGTCGGAATGGTAAAAGGTTATTTTCCAGGTAACGAACGGAGCTTTGACCCCCTCTGTGAATACCCGGCATTTTGCAAAAATAAGTAGCCTTGACCTGAAAAATTAAGTAAGGATACGAATTTAACTGCGGCATCGAGGATGATAATAATTAAAAAAGGTATCAAAATCAAAAGTGCAGTTAAATATGGCTTCCTGCTTTTAAACTTGTTATATTCGGGATTTAACTCAAGAATATCTGACTCCCCATATCCCCCAGGTCTTTTCAATAATACTTGTGAAGTCATATAAAAAACAAAAAAAGGAATAACAATATTAAACAGAATAAAAACATGATAGCTCTTTAAAATTCCCCCAAGAAGAGTTGATGCTAATGGCAATAAAGCGATAGCCAGTGTAGGAAGAACTATTCCAAGCATATAGAGATTAGTCAAAGGGCTTCTTATCTCTCTTGAATACCCTAACATTTTTTCATAAACCCCGTCAAGAATTACCTGCAATGCTCTCTCCAAAATCTGTATTCTTCTCTCCTCGCTCGGCTCGTATAAACTGCTCTCTATCAGATGAAATGCTTCAACAAACTCTATATTAGTCTCTCTCCATTTTTCAAGATAATTATCCAGAGAATCCTTAACATTGCTGTATCTTCCAGTTTCTACATCCCAAAAAACCTTTCTTAAATCTAAAGATAGCGGAGGAGATAAATGCTGAGCTGAAAACGCAATAGCCCTCTCCATATTGCTTGTATGCTTCATATATGCCACAGTATATAATATACACGGAACCATTTGAGAGCTCGCCTTTAATCTCCATGAATTAGCCAGTCTCGCAGGCATGGAATAAAAATAATAAAAAATAAATCCAGAAGCGATTGTCAGAAGAAAGAATAAAATAAAAGAAAATCCTCCGCTTAAAAGATAGAATAAAAAGGATATCATTATCGCAAGGAAAAAAGAAGCCAAAAAATAAAAAAACGCCAAA
>JACPPQ010000147.1 GCA_016190925.1 Chloroflexota bacterium
CCCCCCCCCCCCCCCCCCCATTTGACAAATCCCCCGTATCCAGCTAAGCTCTAGCCATAATCATGGGGAGGGAGGCCAGTGGCTAACGGCAAAGAAGAGGTCATCACCACCGTCTGCTCCTGTCACTGCGGCGGGGCGGCGTGCATCATCAAGGCCTATGTCAAGGACGGCGTCATCACCCGTCTGGAGACCGATGATGGCCCGGAGCCGCAAATCCGCGCCTGCGCCAGGGGTCGCTCCTATCGCCAGAGGGTGTATTCCCCGGACCGACTGAAGTATCCTCTGAGAAGAGTCGGAGCGCGTGGCGAGGGGAAGTTCGAGCGCATCACCTGGGATGAAGCCCTCGAAAATGTCGCCCGCGAGCTGAAACGGGTGAGGGACACCTACGGGCCTGCATCGATTGCCCTTGCCGGTAGCGCCGGCGACCTCACTATGCTCCACTGGTGCGGCCCCACCCAGAGGCTGCTGCGCATGCTCGGCGGTTGCACCAGCTACTGGGGTCTTTTCTCCAATGAGGGCGGCAACTTCGCCTCACATGCCTGCTACGGCACCACGTCCACTCGCAGCACACATGACGACCTGCTGAACTCGCGGCTAATCATCCTGTGGGGCTGGAACCCGTCAGTGACCGTGGCGGGAGCCAACACGTCCTGGTATCTGGCTCAAGCCAGAGAAAAGGGCACCAAAATAGTCTCGATTGACCCGCGCTATACCGACTCGACATCCGCCTTTGCCAGCCAGTGGATACCTATCCTACCCGGCACCGACACCGCCATGCTTCTCGCAATGGCCTATGTCATCATCGAGGGCAAGCTCCAGGACCAGCCCTTCCTCGATAAGTACACCGTGGGGTTCGACGCCTTCAAAACCTACGTCCTCGGAGAGGAAGACGGTGTGCCAAAGACGCCCGCCTGGGCCCAGGCTATCACCGGTGTGTCCGCGGCCATTATCCGCAATCTGGCCATCGAGTATGCCACCTCCAAGCCCGCCGCCCTGATGTGCGGCATCGCGCCCGGGCGTACGGCTTACGGGGAACAGTACCACCGGGCGGCAATCACCCTTTCGGCCATGACCGGCAATATTGGCATTCATGGGGGAAGCTCGGCGGGTAATGCCTGGGCGGTCACCCTCGGTGGCTATCCCTTCGTTAAGATGCCCCGCATGACCGGCGGCGTGGGAGACGTGCTCAATCCCGTCGAGGCGGGCGCTCCCCGCCGAAAGTATGCCCTTTCCAGCTACGGGGAGCTCGCTTCCAGCGCCAAGCTGCACCGCGCCTTTCTGGCAGACGCCATCCTCAAGGGGAAGGCGGGCGGCTATCCTTCCGATATTAAACTGCTTTATGCAGTGTGCACCAGCTTCCCCAATCAATACCCGGACATCAACAAGGCTGTCCAGGCCATTCAGAAGCTCGAATTTTTCATAGTCCACGAGCAGTTCATGACTCCCGCAGCCAGATACGCAGACATCGTCCTGCCCGCCAGCAGCCTCTACGAGCGAAACGATGTCAGCACCGGCTACGGCATACCGCCCTTCATCGGCTACGTCCGCAAGCTCATTGAGCCGCTCTACGAGTCCAAATCGCACATGGAGATTGGCACTGCGCTGGCCGGAAAACTGGGCATATCCGGTTACAACGACCGCACGGATGACGAGTGGTTGAGGGAGATGGTAGGCAAGCGTGTTTCCGATTACGATACTTTTAAGGGGCGGGGTTTTCAGCGGGCTGAGCTTACGGACTCGTACGTTGCTTTCAAGGAGCAGATCGACGACCCGGCAAAGCACCCGTTCCCCACTCCATCGGGGAAAATCGAGATATATTCCCGCCAACTGGCAGAGATGTGCCACCCCCAGCTTCCGCCCATACCCAAATACATCGAGTCATGGGAGAGCCGCAACGATGTCCTGAGGACGAAATACCCCTTGCAGCTTATCAGCAGCCACTTCCTCCGCCGGTCTCATACCCAGTTCGATAACGTTCTTTGGTTGAGGGAGACCCAGCCACAAGCTGTGATGCTCAATTCCGCCGATGCCGCTGCCAGGAATATCAAGGATGGGGATAAAGTCCGGGTTTTCAACGACCGTGGTGAGATGGTCATCGAGGCGAAGGTGACGGAGAGAATCATGCCGGGGGTGGCGGATGTTCCCCAGGGCGCATGGTTCAACCCGGATTCGAGGGGAGTGGACAGGGGAGGCTCGGCTAATGTCCTGACTAAAGATGAACCCTCGCCGGGAGGGGCGTTTCCCTACAATACTGCCCTGGTGCAGGTGGAGATGGTTCGATAATTAAATCTTCCCATCACTCCTCTTCTTCCCCCTCCAGCTCCATGAGCCTGTCGTCCCCGATGCCGAAGTGGTGGGCTAACTCGTGCCGCACCACCCGCTGTATCTCGGCGGTCATGCTATCATTATCACCGCACTTGTCTTCCATCGGGCCGCGGAAGATGGATATCTTATCGGGCAGCACCGTGCCGTAGCCGCTGCTCCGCTGGGTGACTGGGATTCCTTCGTAGAGACCAAGCAACGTGTTTCCGTCTTCCAGGTCTGCGCTGGACACCTGCTCCGGAGTCGGCCAGTCCTCCACCACAATATCGATGTTCTCCATCCGCTCGAGAAACTCCTCGGGCAGACTTTCCACGGCCTTTACCACCAGCTCTTCGAACCTTTCGCTGTCCATAATATGCGCCCGATGCGGGGCATAATACTCCTTCACGTAATGCCAGTTAAATAATAAGGCGGGTGGTGCCGAGATTTCAACTCGACTCCACCCACCCTGCCGTTACTTCACACGGTTAAAACTTGTTGACTCTAAGTTTAAATACCGGTAACAGCTTCTTCAGCATCCACCAGGCCGTAGCCATACTGGTTATCCGGGCCGGCGGCGCCCATATCATCGGCTGTGTTTTGAAGCTGTGCTCGTACCTGGTCCGGGCCGGTAACTCCTGAAGCGATGACCAGCGCGGCTGTCCCGGCTACATGTGGTGCTGCCATCGAGGTGCCGGAGAGTGTGGCATAACCCCCGCCTTTGTAGGTGGAATAGATGCTGGCTCCGGGAGCCGCCAGGTCTATCTCCGGGCCGGTGCTGCTGAAGCTGGCAATGGCATTGTTGCTATCGGTAGCGGACACAGCGATGGCTTCGGGATATGCCCCCGGATAGTTCACTGCCCCACCGTTAGCATTGCCTGCCGCAGCCACCACCACAATGCCCGTGGCATTGGCAGCAGACACGGCATCGCGAAGCGGTTGGTAGTCAGCAGTCGTACCCAGGCTCATGTTGATAACATCCATGTGGTCTGAATTATCGCCATCGCCGTTGGGGTCGATGCTCCACTCGATGCCGGAGACGACATCGCTGAGGTAGCCGGAGCCTGTCTTGCTCAGCACCTTTACCCCGTAGAGGGAGGCCTGAGGAGCCACGCCGATAACCCCTTCGCTGTTCTCTACCGCGGCAATTATGCCGGCTACATGGCTGCCGTGGCCGTTATCGTCATCCCAGGAATCAGGGTTTATCCTGCCCCGTATGAACACGAAATTGCGCCCGCCCTTGATATTGGCTTTCAGGTCCGGATGGTCTTTATCGATACCGGTATCGATTACCGCTACTTTGACTCCCAGTCCGGTAATAGCTCCCGCATCAAGGATGAGATTGCCATCGCGGTCCCAGACCTGGTCAGCATCGATGCGGTCAATCCCCCAGGGAAGCACCTCCGGTTTAGGTGTTGCAGGCGGCTTGGGCGCCTGAATTGTGACAATCGGGTCTGCATATACGTTCACCACACCGTGGACACGTTGAATTTTTTCCAGAGCACGCTCAGGAATCAGTACTACCAGGCCAGGTGTGGTAGTGAATTCCCTGAGTGTCACCCCTCCGTTTTCCATGGCTGCCCTTGATACCGCACCATTTACTGCTCCATCTTGTGTAACGACGATGTATCGTCCAAGCGGTGCTGCCTGCGGCCCCTGCGCCAGTGCCGGCCCTGCCAGGCTGAATAGCAACAGTGGAATCAACCCTACGGCAAAAATCAGTTTCAGTTTTCTTGAAGTCTTCACCATCCCCTCCCTAATGACACCTTGGCTTATTATACCTATACTTTCAATTATACATTTCCGGTCATTCAAGTCAATAGGAATTTTGCCCTATACGTTGAACAGATAATTGATGACATCGCCGTCCTGCACGATGTAGCTCTTGCCCTCGAGGCGGAGAAGTCCCTTCTTCTTGGCTTCGGCCAGGCTGCCGCACTTCATCAGGTCGTCGTAGCTTATCACTTCCGCCCGGATGAAGCCCCTTTCGATATCGGTGTGGACTTTTCCGGCCGCTTTGACGGCCTCGGTGCTTTTTGGAATAGGCCATGCCCTGACCTCGTCGGCGCCTACCGTAAGAAATGAAATCAGCCCCAGCAGTTCATACGACAGCCCGATGACAAGGTTGAGTCCCGGCTCCTTTATCCCGTAGCTATCCTGCATCTCTTGAGCGGCAGCCGCATCCAGCTCAGCGAGTTCCATCTCGAGTTTGCCGCATAATGTAACAAGGAGGCATTTCGGACGAGTATGACGCGAGGCGAACTCAGCTTCGAGGGATACCGCTTTAGAAAGCTGCTCCTCCCCGATGTTGACCACGATAAGCAGGGGTTTGGCAGTGAGAAACTGGTAACCGGAAACCGCCTTTGCTTCCTCAGCCGTCAACTGCGCTTCCCGCAGGGGGATACCCTTCTCCAGCCCGGCCTTAAGCCTGGCAAGCAGTTCCTGCTCTTTAAGAAAACCGGGGCGTTCCGTATGTTTGGCTCCATTGAGAGAGTCCTCAAGCCGCTCCAGCCTCTTCTCGATGATAGCGAGGTCGGAGAAAGCCAGTTCGAAATTCATTGCGGCAATGTCCCGCTCGGTGTCCACGCTGCCCTCGGGATGGGGCACGCTTTCGGCAGAAAAGGCCCGCACCACACTTATGATGGCGTCGGCCTTGCTCAGGAGTGCCAGTACCTGGCTGCTCATCCCCTTTTCTTTGCCCGGCACTTTCGCCGAGGCGCCTATATCGGTGTATTTCACTTCTGCGGGGACGATGCGCTGTGGTTTGAATATGGCAGCCAGCTTTTCCAGGCGGGGGTCGGGCACCTTGGTGATGCCGACGTGTGCCTCCCCACCCTCGATTGATGCGCTGCCGCGGGTCAGGGCATTGAAAACAGTGGTCTTGCCGCTCTTGGCCAGTCCCACAATGCCGATATCTACACCCATCTTTTTAAATCCTAAATCCCAAGCACGAATTTCTAAGCATATCTAAACCTCAAATTACCAAAACTATCAACCCTTGATTTGGTCATTCCATACCCTGGTTTAGTGCTTAGACTTCAATATTTCAGCAACGTACTTTAAGGCGGCCTCCCGCTCCTGACGCGCCAGCTTTTCATTGGCCACCAGCTCAAGCAGGGACACAAGGGCTTCATGGCTGCCGACCCTGCCAAGTTGCTCCATGGCTTTATACCTCAGTTCAGACGGCAGGCCGGTATCCGAGGCAATATCCTGGAGCTTTTTCAGTTGAGCGTCCTGCTGCGTCTTGGCATCTTCCATTGTATTCTCCTTATCCTGGCACTGTGCCAGTAGTCAATTTACCAGGCGGCTGTTATTCATTCTAACCCAGCATGCCTGTATTGTACAACAACGAAATTGTTATTAACCACTCATAGCTTGCCCTGTACTTGATGCGGGAGAGCGGGGAGGTATATGGTTTTTCTCATTGCTAAACACTCTCCTTATGTATCCCCAGCCGTTCGATATGCTAAAATGGGAAGAAATCAAGGTGAAGAAGGAAAACCTTGCTGTACATACTCACAGGCGAAGACGATTTCTCTCTGCGCCAGTCCCTGGATGAAATAAAAAAGGGCGCCGGTGACTTAGAGCTTCTGGCGACGAATACCACTACGCTGGATGGCAAGCAGGTTACTCCCGGCCAGCTACGAAATGTTTGCGAAACGATGCCCTTTCTGGCGGAGAAACGGCTGGTGGTTGTCACCGGGCTGCTGGAACGCTTTGAACCAAAAGGCAGGTCTGCGAAAAAGAAAAGCTCCACGCGTCCGGCCGGTGAGAAAAACGGCTCCGAACAGTTCAGCGTGGCTCTCGGCACAATACCGGAAAGCACGTTGCTGGTTCTGATGGACGGCAAGATAGGCAACACCAATCCCCTGTTCCAGGCGCTTTCAAAGAAGGCCGTGATAAAGTCCTTTCAGTCTCTGAAGGGCGATGACCTCAAGAAGTGGATTCAGAAGCGAGTTGCTGAGGAAGGTGGCAGTGTATCTCCCCAGGCTACCGATTTGCTGGCAAAGCTGGTAGGCAGCGATTTGTGGATTATGTCCAATGAAATCGATAAGCTGATTTCGTTCGCAGGTGGGCGCCGCATCGAGGAAGAGGACGTCAAGGCAATGGTAAGCTACGCCCAGGAGACCAACATCTTCACCCTGGTCGATGCCATCCTCGATTCCAAGACCGGCTTTGCCGAGCAGTTGCTACAGCGCATGTTGCAGGCGGGTGTCGCCCCGGCATATCTTTTGACCATGCTTGGCCGGCAACTGAGGATGATAGTCCAAGTCAAGGAGCTTAAGAGTCAAAAGAAGTCAAGGACAGAAATGTTGGCAAAAATCGGCTCTAATTCCGAGTTTGTGCTGCGCAAGACCTCGGAGCAGGCTGACCGCTATCCCTGGGAGCGCCTCAAAGAGGTATACCGCAAGCTCCTGGACACCGACCTTGCCATCAAGACCGGCAGATACCATGAGGAGTTAGCCCTGGACATGCTGATTGCTGAGATAGGCCAGAGAGGTCCTCTATGAACCGCAGACGCTCCGGCAAAAATAAATTACCCGTCCTGGCGATAGACGTGGGCGGCACCAAGATTGTCGCTGCTATCGTTTCCAGCGATGGTAAAATAATGGCAAGACAGTCATATCCCACCCTGGCGTATGAGGGTCTCCAGGTGGTTATCGGAAGGATAACGTCAGCCATCGACCGATTGCTCGAAAAAACAGGCATAGACTTATCTCAACTGCACGGCATAAGCCTTGCCGCCGCAGGTGCAATAGACTCCCATCGCGGGATTATTACCCTGTCCCCCAATCTCCCCGGCTGGCGCGATGTGCCTTTGAGGGACATAATATTCAAAAAGTACGGAGCCAAGACCTTCCTGGTGCATGATGCCACTGCGGCCGCCCTCGGAGAGCACCGCTTCGGGGCAGGGAAGGGCGTGGATAACCTCATCTACGTCACGGTAAGCACCGGAATCGGCGGGGGAATAATCATCGGTGGCAAGCTGTATGAAGGCACGTCCGGCAGCGCCGGAGAGGTGGGTCACATGACCATCGATATCGACGGTCCAAAGTGCAACTGCGGTAACTACGGCTGCCTGGAGATGTTCGCCTCCGGCACGGCGGTTGCCAGGGAAGCGGCAAGGCGCATCCATCAGGGAGAAACATCCTCCCTCGTCGATATGGTCAAAGGCAAATTGGAGAATATAACTGCGGAAATGGTGGACCGGGCAGCGCAGAACGGAGATTCTCTTGCAAAGGATGTTTTACAACAGGCGTTGCGCTACCTGGGCATCGGCATGGCAAGCCTGGTCAATATCCTGAACCCGGAGATGATTGTCTTCGGCGGCGGCATGTCCAGAATGGGCGCTCGATTGCTTGAGCCAGTGAGACAGGTAATAGACGAAAGGGACTACGCAGTATCAGCGCAGGCGGTGCGGCTGGTTACGGCAAAACTGGGTGGAGATGCGGAGGCGGTGGGGGCGGCGGTTTTTGGGTGGGAGCAACATATTTGACGATAGTCCTAAATCTTCATTATGATTTTATTGGGGATAGCTTATTTAATATGCGGACTGTTGCCGAAAGCATTGATGGGACATCTGACAGAGATATTAGCTCTCCCCGATGAATCGCATCTCTCGTTATTAAGCGACTGGCATGAGCTAATCCTACCTCAACCTCATCCAAGTCACCAGCGGTTTTAGCGCTGGCTATCTGCTCGTATAGGTTAGCACCCTTGAAGTTCGCTTGAGTTAGTGCTGCTTCAATGCTAGCACGACACATAGCCGTAGAAGCGTCTGGTGCTCCGCTTTGAAAGCATAATTCTGCTTCAGCGTAAAGAGTCTTTACAATCTTCGATAGCAGAGTATTCAGACTACCGTAGCTAGTTTTACCCGACACATAGACTATCGTGTTAGCTTCAATCTCAAAGCCGGTTCCTGTACCACATTGGCGACATATAGCACTACCAATCAGTCTTATCGGGTCAAACGTCTCACCGTGTTGTGGAATTTCTATTTGCATTTTGGCTTTACAGCTTGTGCATAGTAAATGTGGCATTTTTGATACCTCCACACTATATGATGAGGGTATTATAGCACTTTCCATATGCTCTCCTCTCAAACTGATACACTGCCTCTATTAAACATGCGTTGACAGAGGGTGATATAATTAAGAAGGCAAGGATAGACCTAGGGATTGGTTTAAGAAACATTTTATTCTAACTGTCACTCCCGGCTTTTCTGCTTGGGTTATAGTAGGTGTTTTCATAGCAATAACCTGGGGAGAGACCCAGTCATACGTATTTTTAGCGAGCACATTTTTCTTTGTGTTTGGCTTTAGCTTCGGTTGGGAACAAGGACAAGAGAATCTTAAAAAGAAACAGCGCGAAGAAGAAATAGAGAAGATGTACGGTGAGAAATAAATACAAGTCTGTCATTTGTCTGGTGATTTGTGCCATTGTTCTTGCCTTTGTAGCAGCGGCCAATATCAATTATCCTGCAGGCGAGACCTATATAATGAATGCAGAAAAATATAATACTGATTTAATCGAAAGGGATTCAGCGCATTACTCTACAGAGCCTTCACCGAAAAGTAACCCGGGCTGGGTAAGATTTTTACAGGACAATCCTCTCATTGGAATTGTCTTTGGGTTTGGGGCTTTCGCTTGTTTGGTCAATCTAGCTGGTAAAGAAAGAATAGAAAAAGTACCCTAACCCGTCTCTCTCTGCTACTTCTTGAACTCGTCTTTGAGGCGGTCTATTCCAAGCCATGATAAAAGGACAAAGCCCAAACTCAATGTAGAGTATCGGCTTGAAGCCCTCAAAGAGAAACGTAACTCCAAACAGAAAACCTACGAAGATAATGAGGCTCATTACACCTTTTGCCTCGGAAAGTTGACAACCCCTCTCTCTTCATGGTATAAATTCAGCTAATGTTAGTAAATACAAGCCCGCGCAAATATTACTACTACTTTGCGTTTACCTGGCGCTGGAAATGCGCCTGGGGGGCTTTGTCGTAAAATAAGCAATCGAAAAATATACTTATAGAGATTCATTCTTACGAACCCTCCCAGGCGGAGGGTTTTTTATTAACCGAAAAACACGAACGGAGAGACAAAAATGATAATCATGAAGGCGGAAGCCACCAAGGAAGAAATAGCGCAGGTAGTCCATGAAATCAAGAAATTCGGGCTGAGAGCCGATGTCAGCAAGGGAGAATCGCGCACTGTTATCGGCCTGGTAGGTGACGAAAGGAAAATACCCTTTTCGCACTTTGAGACACTCCCCGGGGTAAAGGAAGTGATACGGATTGAGACACCCTATAAGCTAATCAACCGGGAATACACCAAATTCCTGGAAAATGGAGATGGTACAATGGAAGTCACTATCGGAGATGTGAAAATCGGGGGTAAGGAACCGGTATTCATTGCCGGGCCGTGCGCTGTGGAGAGCCGGGAGCAGCTATTCAGAATCGCGGGGGAAGCCAAGAAAGCGGGAGCGCATATACTCAGGGGAGGCGTGTTCAAGCCCCGCAGCTCGGTACACTCCTTCCAGGGGCTTGGCTCAGCCGGTGATGACGAAGCGCGGGAAGCGTTGACCTGGATGCGCGAAGCCGGCAGGGAGTTCGGAATGCCTACCATCACGGAGGTGCGGGGAGAGGCGCAGGTTGATTTGGTAGCAGAATATGTTGACATCATTCAGATAGGCGCCAGGAACATGTACGACCAGGACCTGCTCTGCAAGGCGGCGCAAACGGGCAAGCCCATCGTGTACAAGCGGCATTTCGGCGCGGGCATCGAGGAGTTCCTTTCCTTCGCTGAATACATCGCCGCCGAGGGGAACAAGAACATCATCCTGTGTGAAAGGGGCATCCTGCCCATCGGCAAGGGCAAGACCTACACCAGGTACACCCTCGACCTTTCTGCTGTGCCGGTCATCCAGAAGGAGACTTACCTGCCGGTGATTGTCGACCCCAGCCACGCGACAGGACGGCGCGACCTGATAATGAGCATGAGCTGCGCCGCCATCGCTGCCGGAGCCAGCGGACTGATGATTGAGACGCACTATAACCCGAAGGAATCGCTGGTGGACAGCCAGCAGATGATTACCCCGGACGAGCTTAAAGTGGTCATCGATACCTGCAAATCGATTCACAAACATCTTGCTCCTGGTGTAAAATCAAAGGCTAAGGTCGCTTAAAATGAGAACGGTTAGAGTAAACTTGGGTAGCAACAGCTACGATATATTGATAGGCGCCGGGCTGCTGGCGGAGGCCGGAAAGTTCCTGAAAGACGCGGGTTTCAGCGGCAAGGTGGTGATTGTCACCGACTCCATTGTGAAGGGACTCCATGCTGGTGCGCTGGAGCAGGGCCTCAAGCGGGAAGGCTTCCAGACTGTCACGCTCGAAGTCCCCGTTGGGGAGGAGCATAAATCGCTGGAGACCGCCGGGCGCCTCTATAAAGAGCTGAGCGACTTCCACGCCGAGCGCAACACCCCCATCCTGGCGCTGGGGGGAGGGGTTATCGGCGACCTGACCGGGTTCGTGGCTGCCACCTACCTGCGCGGCGTGCCTCTGGTCCAGGTTCCGACTACTCTCCTGGCGCAGGTGGACAGCGGCATCGGGGGCAAGGTGGCGCTGGACTATGGCACGCTGAAAAACAAAATCGGGGCATTTTACCAGCCGAAACTGGTTATCGCGGACATTGCGACCTTGAAAACGCTTCCCGCCAGGCAGCTTCTCAGCGGGCTGGCCGAGGTGATAAAGTATGCGGTGATTCGTGACAGGGAGCTTCTGACATATATCGAAGAGCGACTGGATATGATAAAATCGTTGGATGCGGCAGCGCTCGAAGAGATAATTTACCGTTCGGCCAGAATCAAGGCAGAAGTGGTGGAGAAGGACGAAAGGGATACCGGAGTGAGGAATATCCTGAACTACGGGCACACCATCGGGCACGCCATCGAGTCCGTCTCCGATTTTCAAATCGCGCACGGAGAAGCGGTGGCCATCGGGATGGTGGCAGCAGCGAGAATATCCAACAAGCTGGGCATGCTCGGTGAAGACGAGCTCAACAGGCTAACGCGGGTCATTGAGAGAACTGGTCTGCCGACAGAACCGCCGAAGCTCAACCTGGCCGAAATCATCAAGGCTATGGGTCATGACAAGAAAATCATCAGCGGCAGGGTGAGGTTTGTCCTGCCCAGAAAGATAGGAGAGGTAATCGTCACCGACGAGGTAAACCAATCTCAGGTAGAAAAGGTGCTGGCAGAATGAAAAGACCTCAAATTTGCGCCGTCATCACGGACACCGCCATCGACTCGGTAAGGGAAATCGAGCCGCTGGCCGACCTTTTCGAGGTGCGCATAGACCTCATCGGCGAGGGCTGGCAAAGCGTGGCAAAGCAGCTTCAAAAACCGTGGATAGGCTGCAACCGCAGCGCCGTGGAGGGCGGCAAGCCTCAGGACGAAGGGAAGCGCCTGGACGGGCTTCTCGAAGCAGTCGAGCTTGGCGCGGACATAATCGATATCGAGCTTGGAACGAAGCGCGTTCACACTTTGATACCGGTAATCAAGAAGACATCGAAGTGCCTGCTCTCCTTCCACGACCTCAAAGGGACGCCTTCCATCGAGGAGATGAAGAGAATGGTCGAGAAACAGCTACACGCGGACGCCGATATATGCAAGGTGGTTGGCACGGCGCGTGACTTTAACGACAATTTCGCCACCTTGCAGCTTATTGCCGCTTTCCCCAAGAACAGGCTCGTCTCCTTTTGCATGGGGCCTGAGGGGATGCTGAGTCGGGTGCTGTGCCCGCTGGTCGGCAGCCAGTTTATTTACGCTTCGATTGGAAAGGGCAGGGAATCGGCGCCGGGTCAGCTAACCGTGAGAGACCTGAGTGCCATCTACGGAATGCTCAAGTGAATATATCGGGAAAGGTGAAAATCTGCGGCATTATCGGCGACCCGGTGGAGCACTCGATGTCCCCGGCAATGCACAACGCCGCTTTTGAAAAGATGGGGCTGGACTTTGTCTACGTCCCCTTTCGAGTGAAAAGAGAGGACGTAGGCAAGGCAATCGACGGCGTAAGGGCATTGAACATACGAGGGTTGAATGTTACCATACCACACAAGGTGGCCGTCATGCCCTTTCTGAATGAGTTAGACCCGCTGGCGGAGAAGATAGGCGCGGTCAATACCATAGTCAACGATAACGGTTTTTTGAAGGGCTATAATACGGACGCCGCCGGATTCTTGCAGGCGTTGCTGGACAAGGGGGTCGAGCCGAAGGGGAAGAATGTATTGCTGCTGGGAGCGGGCGGCGCATCCAGGGCTATCTCTTTCGTGCTGGCGGAGAGGGGCGCGAACCTGGTGCTGCTCAACCGGACGCTTCAAAAAGCAAAAGAGAGTGCGGATAGGCTAACGGAGGCTTTTGGGCGGGAGGTGAGGGCGCTGGAGTTGAGCCACTGGAACCTGGTGGCGGAGCTGCGCCACGCGGATATCCTGGTCAACGCCACCAGCGTGGGCATGAGCCCGCAGCAGGATGAGACACCGGTCCCACCAAGCCTGCTCACCGCCTCCCTGACCGTCTGCGACATAGTGTATAATCCCATCAAGACCAGGCTCCTGAAGGAAGCCGAGGCCGCCGGAGCGAAGACGGTGGACGGCGTGGACATGCTGGTGTGGCAGGGAGCGATGGCCTTCGAGAAGTGGACGGGCGTAAAAGCGCCGGTGGAGGTAATGAGGGGGGTTGTGACGGGGAGGTTGGGGGGAAGTCCTGCATAAACGTGGCAGTGGTATAATATACAGTTAAAAGGTGGGATCATGTCTGAGAGCCAAGTTTAACAATTCGCGGAGATTGCTACCTACTTGTTCGATGGAGGTGCTTTGTGAATGTCAAAATAGTCTTTGACCAATCCAGTACTGCAAACGTTGATGTAGAGAAGACCGTAAATGAATTCTTAAATAAGATTGAAACGCTTGAGATTTCACAGGGCAACAAAATCATTATTCACCAAGATGGAGTTGAAAAAAGTTATTACATTCGATGTTGCCTTCTTGGCAAGAAGGCGGCCCCACTCACAGACTTAAATGCCCGATTGATACCAGAAAGCTCGGATAGTTTTAGAGCTAATAGGGGTTTGCTGACTAAAAATAAAACATTCCAGCGAATGAGTCAAGATGCTGTTAGCGGAAGAGAGTTTAACGATATTATTGTCGAATACAACAATTCTTACTCTCCAGAAAACCCCTTAAAGGTATGGGGAGGACAACATCGTTCCAAAGCTATACAATTGGCCTTGGAGAAAGGTACCTCTAAATATCATGGATTTCGGGTGTACTTTTGTCTTACAAAAGAACAACGTAGCGCTCTGGCACTCGTATCAAATACAAACATAAATGTCTCTAATGATTTGTTCGACCGCCAATTAGAAGAAACTCTTATTGGTCCACATCTAAGAAAATGGTGTGAGAGAGTGGGCCTACTTGCGGAAAACGAGGACTTCCCTGATGCCAAGTCTCATGCAGAAAGGGTTACCACGCAGTTAGCAAGAACTTTTGTTGTGAACTTTTTCTTGGGTAAGGAGAGAAGATCCAAACTCAGTGCTGAAGAACTCGACAAGAATTTCTACGAGCCATACTTGTGTCAATCGGGATCTGGAGTTTTGGATGAGCAATACTCTGCCATTGTTAAAAGTCGAGGTGTCGATCTTTGGAAGGATAAAGGTCTTGAAGAAGCTGGCAAAGCCTTTGCTCAGTTGACTAAAGCCCAATCAGAATCAATTAGAGAAAGTAAAATCAACCGGAAGGGTTTCCGAACAAAAGCCCTTACACTTTCCGTACTTCCCGCTTGGGCTTACGTAGCTGGTTTGTTACAGCTAGATCCATCCAGGCTGATGGTTCATCTATCTGTGCCCAAGGCCGCAAAGGGAGCACCTGATCCTCTTAATGCTGAAGAAATGTCACAGTACAAGCATACCGAAGACCCACCGACCTATCGAGGACTAGGCAATCGTTCATCTATGATGGACAGACAACGGATGGCACAGGTATTTCTCGCGCGGAGCCTGAACTCTGAAGCAACTTTTGATAGGAAACTAATAGATAAGGGGGTAAGTACTTTACGAGGTCTTAAAAATTTGAGTGTAGGGTATACTTCTTGATAGTCTCATATAGGGAACTAATCGAAGATGCACAGTGGTTCTGTGACCAAGCTGAGAACACTCCAAAAAGTAGCAAGGTTCAGGAAAGATTCTCAACGTCATCAATCCTTTTCTCATTTATGGCTCTTGAATCGTTTATCAATGACATGATGTCAGATTTCACTGTCCTTCCAGCGGGATTACTGACCGCACATGAGTTAGGTTTTCTAGCAGAAAAGGCCGTAGAACTTGCCGATTCAGGCGCTAATACAGGGAAATTCGTGGTTACGAATAAGCTGCGATATCAAAGCCTAGAATACAAGATAATGTTCTTAGTGGCACGATTCAGTGGAGACTCTGTAGACAAGGGTTCCGCTTTATGGCAAAGGTTTCAAAAAATGAAGGACTTCAGGGATTCCCTCACTCACCCCCGAAAAGAGGCAATGAACGTGCCCTTACCGGCAGACGCTGGAGAAGCCGTCGGAGTCGCTAAAGACATTATCCAACTAGTTTCACAAAAGGTCTGGAAAAAGAAGGTTCAATTCTGATTGTTAATATAATCCATTGATTCCTGATAGCTTCAAAGCTGTAACTAGCCTTAAGGTCGGATTTCCCCACCTCTGGATTCCAGCTTTCGCTGGAATGACATCTTGGGAAAGACAGAATACGGATTGGCGAAGGTAACAAATGTGCCCTAAGATAAGTGTTTCTCTACCTCAAGAAATCCTTCAAGAGTTAGATAAAGCTGCCGTTGAGTCTCAAATCAGCCGGAGTGCGTTAATTGCACGCGCTTTGAAGCGTCACTTTGAAGAGAAAAAGAAACGCCAACTGGCAGCGGCAGCGTCTATAGACCGGTTCAGAGAAAAATATGGTGGATGGGATGGCACGGCTGAGGTGCTTAAATGGCGTGACAGACAATAAGGCTCGTTTCCCCCTTTGGCAAAGGGGGATTAAGGGGGATTTAACCAGTAAGGAAATCCCTCTCACTCTCCCCCGTATCAAGTACGGGGCAAACTCTTTACGAAAGGGAGATGATTCTCACTGGAAAACTGGCATGAAAACCAGAATTAAACTTCACCTTCCCCTTAGTTCGGAGGGGACAGCTAATTGCTAAGAAAAATGAAAACTAATATCGCTCTGATAGGTTTTATGGGGACGGGGAAGACGGCAGTGGGGAAAGTCCTGGCGCAGAAGCTCGGCAAGGAGTTTGTCGAGCTGGACTGCCTCATCGAGCAGAAAACGGGCAAGACCATTCCCGACATCTTCTCGCAGGACGGCGAAATTGCCTTCCGTGAGCTTGAGATTGAAGTCACGAAGGAAGTCGCAAAGCGGCAGAACCTGGTCATCGCCTGCGGCGGAGGACTGGTGCTCAACAAGATAAACATCGACCGCTTGAAGGAAAAAGGTGTCATTGTCCTCCTGACTGCCTCACCGTCGGTTATACTCAAGCGGACGCTGCATGACGGCGGGACCCGGCCTCTTCTCAAAACGCCCGAAAGGCTCACCAGAATCCGCGAGCTTCTGGCCTTCAGAAAACCTTTTTATGAGAGGGCGGCGGACATCAAGGTAGACACTTCAAGGTTAAGCACAGAGTCAGTGGCAAAAGAGATAATGGAGAAACTTTAAAAATTCTCTCTCCCCAGTGTGGACGTTTGATGCGAATTAAGTAGCTTTGAATCTCCCCCTGTTCAAGCCAGGGGCAAGCTCCCCGTATCAAGGTACGGGGCAGGCCTTTGCGAAAGGGAGAGGTTACGCTTGTTGAAGGTATATTTTCCCCGTTCGCGAGTCCTTCAGTTAAAGGAGAGTCCGGCCTCCCCTTCCCTGCTGGATTCCTCCGCCTCAGGCGGAGAATGACAGTAAATGTAGATGAAATTGAAAAGGTGATTAGCTATTAACCTGACGAGATGCTAGACTTAGAGCAACCACGTGAGCATTGAAGTTATTTTGCTAATCCTGGCTTCTTATCTCTTCGGTTCGGTGCCGGCTGCCTATCTGGCAGCCAGGTGGCTCAAGGGTATGGACCTGAGAAAATACGGCACCGGCAATATAGGGGCGTCCAACTTGGTTGCCGCCACTTCCAAGCGCTGGGCTGTTCCGGTTATCGTCTTCGACCTTGTCAAAGGGGCGGGTATGGTATGGGCAGGCTGGCTGCTTGATTTTACCCTCGCTCAACAAGCTGCGGTGGGGGTAGCAGCCATCGCAGGACACAACTGGTCGGTCTTTCTACGCTTTAGCAGCGGCAGGGGAATTATTACCACTCTGGGCATTGCCCTGGTGCTACCCCCGCTTAACGGTTATTGGCCCTTCGCCCTGGGAATAGCCTGTCTCATCGTCCTGGTTGGCGTATTTATCACCCGCAGCACTGCTCCGGGCGTACTCGTTGGACTGGCTTCCCTACCCCTTACCAGCCTGGCGCTACGCGAACCATTATCGCTTGCGCTGGCGTACATTGCTATGTTCCTGATTGCAGTTCTCCGGCGGCTTACCGCGCAGCGCATCGCCCGAATCGAATCGCTAAGCCGCGGTCAGATACTTCTCAACCGCCTGCTCTTCGACCGTGAAATAAGAGACAAGAAAGCCTGGATGGACCTACTGTTATCCAGGACAGGCCCACCCGGGTGCCCCCCAGACTCGGAGATAAAGGAAAAGAAAGGTTAATGTAGCCCAAGATGAGATGCAATAGTCATCCCGATGTAGAAACAACACTCCGCTGTGGCAAGTGCGGCAAGCCGATATGTCCCCGGTGCCTGGTGCAGACCCCGGTAGGCACCCGCTGCCGTGAATGCGCCCGCCTGCGCAAACTGCCCACCTTCCAGGTGTCCGCAAAGCACTACCTTGCTGCCGCTGGTGCAGGGCTGGGCACTGCCATCGCCACCGGCATTGTCTGGGGGGTGGCGGGGTGGTTTCTGGCCGCCTTTCTGAGCATCGGCCTGAACTTGATATTGGCTCCCGCCGTCGGGTATACTATCGGTAATGTGATTAGCCTTTCGGTCAACCACAGACGGGGCACAGGACTGGCGATACTCGCAGGCTTCTGCGTAGCGATAAGCTTCCTGGTGGCTATTCTCTTCCCCTGGGGACTCAGCTTTAATCCCGCGTATTTCCTGTCCTCTATTTTAAACCTGGTCGCCGTGGCAATAGGCGTTTTCGCCGCCGTTAGTCGCCTTCGCTGAAGCGGAGCGGAAAGGAGGGGCTATGGTTCCGGGTCGGGAGATATACTGGAACGTTCCGTACGGACAAGCCCTGTACCTGATAGCAGCCATCGTGACAGGCTTATTTTTCTATGCTATCTACCACCGCTACAGGTTGTGGAGAATCGGCGGAGCAGAAGAGAGGTTTGACCACCCGGGCAGACGGATGCGACAGTTCCTTGCCGCCAGCATCATTGACGGCATATTCCATCGCAAATTCTTCGAGCTCCTTCGCGGCCTGTCCCACCGGCGCTTCACCGCCAGTGACCTGCAACCGAAGGACTTCTATCCTGGAATGGCGCACTTCCTGATATTCATCGGCTGCGTGGTATTTTTTGCAGGCACGGCTCTGGACTTCATCGGGCATTACTTCTTCGATTTCATGCATGGCAGCTTCTATCTGGGCTACTCTGTAGTTGTGGACTCCTTCGGAATACTGGTGCTCGTCGGCGTGCTGATGGCTATCGTGCGGCGCTACGGCCAAAAACCGGACAGGCTGGACAACAAACCTGAGGACATGGTAGCCCTCCTGCTCATCCTGGTGGTGGTCGTTACCGGCTTCGTCGTCGAGGGATTCCGTATCGCAGCCACCGAACTGAAGAATACCCCGGACTGGGCGTTCTGGTCGCCGGGAGGCTATGTGCTGGCAAGGGCCTTCAGCGGGCTGAGCCAGGACACGCTGCTGACCCAGCACCGCATTTCCTGGTGGGCGCACGTGCTCATCAGCTTCGGGGCGATAGCCTACGTCTCTCTCTACTGGAACAGGCTGTGGCACCTCATCGTCTCACCGGCCAACGTCTTCCTCAAGTCTCTGGAACCCAGGGGAGCACTCTCTACCATTGACATGGAGAACTCGGAGAGCTTCGGGGCGTCCAAGATTCAGAATTTCACCTGGAAACAGCTCCTGGACCTCGATGCCTGCACCCGGTGCGGGCGGTGCCAAGCTGCCTGTCCGGCCTATGCCAGCGGGAAAAAACTCAACCCCAAGAAGGTGATTCTCGACCTGAAGTCGCAGTGGTTGGAAGAAGCGCCCCGACTCGCTCGGGGCGAAGAGGTAAAGTCGACACGCGATATGATAACTGAGAATGTCACCGAAGAGGTGCTCTGGGACTGCACTACCTGTTTCGCCTGCCAGGAGGCATGCCCGGTCGCCATCGAGCACGTCCAGAAGATTATCGATATGAGGCGTAACCTGGTGCTGGAACGCAGCGCCATTCCAGAGACAGCCGAGGGAGCCTTAAGGAGCATCGAAGCCAGGGGACACCCGTGGCGCGGTACCACAGCACAGCGCACGGACTGGGCACAGGGCCTCGACGTCAAGCTCCTTTCGGAAGACAGCAATGTGGACATCCTTTACTGGGTGGGCTGCACCTCAGCGCTGGAAGACCGCAGCATGAAGATAGCCAGAGCGATGGCCAAACTTCTGAAAATGGCCGGGGTCAACTTCGGCATCCTCGGGGCCGAGGAGAGCTGCTGCGGAGACCCGGCACGACGCCTGGGCAATGAGTACCTCTTCCAGATGCAGGCTCAGGCCAACGTCGAGCTTCTTAACAGCTACAATGTCAAGAAGATAGTGGCCACCTGCCCGCACGGCTACAACGCCTTGAAGCACGAATACCCCCGTTTCGGAGGCAATTTTGAAGTGCTACACCACACCGAGCTTCTCGCCTCGCTCCTCCGCGAAGGCAAGCTGAAAATCAGGAAAGGGGCTACCGGGGGCACAGTAGCCTATCATGACGGGTGCTACCTGGGAAGGTATAATGACATCTATGATTCGCCGCGAGATGTGCTGAAGCGAATGCCCGGAGTCAAATTGGTTGAGATGGACAAGAGCCGGGAAAAGGGCTTCTGCTGCGGCGCCGGCGGCGGCCACATGTGGCTGGAAGAGAAGGTGGGACGCAGAATCAACGAAATACGCACGGAGCAGGCAATGGAAACCGGGGCGCAGGTGATAGCCACCGCCTGTCCCTACTGCCTCCAAATGTTCCAGGACGGCATCAAGACCAAGGGCGCCGAGGAGACCCTCAGAAACATGGACATTGCGGAGCTTCTGGCTGAAGTGGCAGAGCCGGGCGAGGAAATTCCTGCCAGCGTGCGTCCGGTGAAACCATCGGGATAACGGATAAGATATGCTATGAAAACCAACGTTTTGTACTACGGCGATAACCTGGAAATACTGCGCAAGTATATCCCGGATAGCTCTGTCGACCTCATTTACCTCGACCCGCCCTTCAACAGCAAGAAGGACTACAACGTCCTGTTCAAGGAAAACGGCGGCGTTGAGTCCGAAGCGCAGATACAGGCGTTTAGCGATACCTGGCACTGGACTAAGAACGCCCGGGACACCTACCATGATATTGTTGCCAATGGGCCGTTGAAGGTGGGAATGTTGATTGGCGCGCTGCATGAGGCCATAGGCAACAACGATGTCATGGCGTACCTGGTGATGATGACCGCCAGGCTGATTGAGCTGCACCGTGTGCTCAAACCCACCGGCTCCCTCTATCTCCACTGCGACCCCACTGCCAGCCACTATCTCAAGATAGTCCTGGACCAGGTCTTCGGACCGGCTAATTTCAGGAATGAGATTGTGTGGAAAAGGACTCATGCGCATAGTGGTGGAAAGCGGTACGGAGCCGTGCACGACGTGTTGTTTTTTTATTCAAAAACGAGCCAATACACATGGAAAACACAATATGTGAGCTATTCACAACGATATATCGATGATTTCTTTCGCTTTAGCGACCCAGATGGCAGACGATATCGAGCGACCATTCTGACAGGCTCAGGTACACGTAAAGGCTCGTCTGGTAAACCGTGGCGTGGAATAGACCCCACTGCGTCTGGTCGCCATTGGGCAATCCCCGGCTATGCACGGCCCTTGCTGGGACGCAAAGCATTAACAGACGTACAGGCGGCGCTAGAAAGACTGGACACTATCGGTCGCATTCTTTGGCCAGCCAAACCCGGAGGAATACCATCGTTCAAGCAATATCTTGATGACCTTACAGGAGTAGAGTTGCAAGATACTTGGACTGACATTCCTCCGATTTCTGCGCAAGCTAAGGAGAGACTGGGTTATGAAACACAGAAACCTTTAGAATTGCTTGAGCGTATAATCAACACAAGTTCCAACAAAGGTGACATCGTCCTCGACCCGTTCTGCGGCTGCGGCACGGCAGTGGTTGCGGCGGAGAAGCTCAAGCGGAAGTGGCTCGGCATAGACATCACCCACCTTGCCATCGCCCTCATGCGCAACCGCCTCAAAGACAGCTTCGGCATGGATGCCGAGGTTATCGGGGAGCCGGTAGATACAGCCAGCGCCAGGGCGTTGGCCCACCAGGACCGCTACCAGTTCCAGTGGTGGGCGCTCAGTCTCATCAAGGCCAGGCCCGCCGGCGACAAGAAAAAGGGCGCCGACAAGGGAATCGACGGCGTTATCCACTTCATTGACGAGGTCAGCGGCAAGCCCAGGCGGGTAGTCGTGCAGGTCAAGAGCGGGCACGTTGCCGTCAACGCCGTGAGAGAACTCAGGACTGTTGCCGCCAATGAAGCTATCGGAGTGCTCATCACTCTTGAGGAGCCAACCGTCCCGATGAAGACCGAAGCGCTGGATGCAGGCTATTACCATTCCCCCATCTGGGACAAGGACTACCCCAAGATACAGATATTTACCATCGAGGAGCTGCTTCACGGCAAGGCTGTGTACATGCCGCCGCAGACCCAGACCAGCGTCACCTTTGCTAAAGCACAGAAACTCGCCCAGAAACACGGCGAGCAACTGGTGCTGGAAGCCCAATCAATATACGACCCCGGTCAGTCCTGAATCTAAATTCCATGTTGCAATCAAGATGGCAGATTAGTGCAGGGCAGATGCACAGGCAGGGACGCCTGTGCCACCGTTTTTCTGTGCCCTCATGATAGCCAATGCGAATAAATCCTTTTATTCTTCAACAAAGAACGTATCCTGTCATTATGAATCCGCCTGAGGCGGACCAATGGCGTGACTCGAAAATTGCGGTTGGCCTCAGGAAGTCAACACAAGAGATTGCTTCGTCCTCCGCCAGATACAGGCGGACTCCTCGCAACGACGGGGGGTGCGTTTTGCCAGAATAGTCACAAAAAAGCTATAATACAAGTGACAATCCAGAGTAATCTTGATAGGAGGCTGCTGTAGCTATGAGAAAAGTGGCTGTAGTCGGCGTCGGGGAGACCAAGTTCGGCCCAGCACAGTCGAAGACCGCGGTAGAGCTTCTGGCTGAGGCCGCTATGGACGCCCTCAATGAGTCGAACCTTAAACCCAAAGATATCCAAGCGATGTTCGTGGGCAACGTGCTGGGCGATTTCTCCGAGGGACAGGGAATGGTACAGTCCTTCGCCGCCGAGAATATCGGCTGTTTCAATGTCCCGGCCAACAGGTACGAGGGAGCCTGCGCCTCGGGCAGCATGGCGGTGAGGGACGCCTTCATGTGGGTGGCTTCCGGCTTCTATGACATCGTGCTGGTCGGAGGCACGGAGAGGGCCGCGACAATGGGCACGCCACTGGCCACGCGCACCTTCGCAATGTTCAGTGATAGCCGCTACGAATACGGCGCGGGAATCACCTTCCCCGGTGTGTTTGCTTTGCTCACCTACCTTTACTCAATCAAATACAAGATACCCCTGCCTAAACTGAAAGAGCAGTTGGCACACGTAAATGTGCAATCTTACCAGCACGGCCTTCATAACGATAAGGCCCATTTGAAGAAAGCAGTAACCGTCCAGGACTGCCTGAACTCCATGATGGTGGCATCGCCGCTGCAACTGCACGATTGCTGCCCCTTCTCCGATGGCGCCGCCGCAGTGGTTCTGGCTTCCGAAGATGCGGCCAAAAAGCTTACCAAAAAGCCTGTGTACATTGTCGGCGTGGGACAGTCCTCATCCGGCCCGCTGTGCAACCAGAACGATTTCCTACCCCGCCTGAGAGCCAGGGAACTGGCCGTGGAGCAGTCCTACAAGATGTCCGGCCTGAAGCCCTCGGACATTAACCTGTGCGAGCTTCACGATTGCTTCAGCATCGCCAGCCTAATTGCTGCGGAAAGCCTCGGCTTCTTTGAATTTGGCACGTCGGGCGATGCCTGGGTCAAGGGACAGGCGGATATCGGCGGGAAGGTGGCTATCAATGCCTCCGGCGGACTGAAGTCCAAAGGCCATCCCATCGGCGCCACCGGCGTGGGACAGGTATATGAAGTGACCAAGCAGCTATGCGGAGAGGTAGAGCCGGAGAGGCAAGTTCCGAGGGCCAAGGTTGCCATGACCGATACCCTGGGTGGCGACGCCGGCACTATCTGCAACATTATACTGCAACGCGGGTGGTAATCATTCAAAATAAAAACTCTAAAAGAAGGAGCCGAAAAAGTGGACTATAAACTTCCTTTCGCGGAGTACAATGACGCACTGAAGAAGAACAAGCTCCTGGGATTGAAATGCAAGGACTGCGGTTTCATTACCGTCCCCTCGAAGATGGTCTGCCGCAAGTGCTCCAGCACCAACCTGGAGATAGTGCAACTGAAGGGCACGGGCAAAATCCAGACCTTCACCACCATCTTCGTGGCTGCAGAAGCGCGTGAATGCGAGTGCCCTTATACCATCGTGATGGTGGAGCTGGACGAAGGCCCCTGGATAATGGGAAACCTCTTTGTCGACCCCAACAGGGCGACGATGGATAACCTTATCGGGAAAAGAGTCGATTTCGGGGTCAAGGTGTTCCCCGGGGACAGGTACTCCGCGGGCAACATCGCCAGGCCGCAGTTCAGCCTTGCAGAGTAGCAAGCTTGAATGAGGTAGGGTTCCTTCCCGGCCAAACTGAACCCCCTGGCCCATAACGACAGGAGATGAGCGTGTATGGCTGAAGTAAAAACCGTGGTAAAGAAGAAAAAGGCAATCAACCGCCTGCAAACGATGTACCCGCTGCGGGCACAAATCGACTCTATGTACAAGCGAAGTGTCGAAGCCGCCAAGTCGGGGAAGCCTACCGCCTGGTGCCAGGTCAACTGGTGGCACGCCGACCCGGTGCTCCTGGCAATGGATGTGGAAGTGATATATCCCGAAAACTACGGCGCCGTTTGCGCTGCCGATGGGGTAGCCCAGTCCTACCTGGACAACTCCGATGCGGCCGGTTTCCCCAACTACCTTTGCGGTTACGCCAGGAACTGCATCGGTTATGCTGCCAGGATGAAGGAGCTGGGAGAAATACCGCCCGAAGCTCCGCTCGGTGGCATGGCCAAGCCCGCCCTGTTTCTCAGCTCCAGCGCCCTGTGCGATGCCAGGTACAAGTGGTTTCAGGCGCTGGGTCGCTACCTGGACGCTCCTATCTGGGAAGTGGAGTTGCCTCATCCCGGAGTCATCGAAAGCCAGATGGAGGGCGCCTACGAGCAGAATATCAGGTTCATGGTGGAGGGACTGAAGGAATTCGTAGCTTTCCTGGAAAACCTGCTCGGCAAGAAGATGGACTGGGCTAAATTAGAGGAAACGGTCAACGACTTCCTGGAGCTGAACCGCCTGTGGTATGAAATCAACGAACTGCGCAAGGCCAGGCCCTGCCCCATGCACTCACGGGACTTCTGGACGTGTATGACTGCCTCCCTCTATCCATCGGGGAACCTGAAAGACTCCCAGAAGCTCTACCGGGATATGATGGTGGAGATGAAAGATAGAGTCTCCAAAAAGACAGGAGCGGTCGAGCCTGAGAAGTACCGCATGGTATTCGCCGAGCTTCCTCCCTGGCACGACCTCAAGATATTCGATGAGCTGGCTGAGAGGGGATGGAACTTCGTGGTGGAAAGCTGGGCTTATCATCCGCCACAACCAATCGACCTGAGCAAGGTAAGCGACCCGCTGGAGCGCATCGCCAGGCAGACCTACCAGTGGTTCACCGGCTACTTCAAGGAAGCTCTCAGGAATGATGAGCACATGGGCTATTTCGCCTATCCCTATCTGAAGTTTGCCCAAGATTACCAGTGTGACGGGGCATTCCTCCATCCTCTTTTGAGCTGCCGCACCGCCACCAACCACCTGATGATGGTGCGTGACCGTTTGATGCAAAAATTTAAGGTCCCTTCCATGGTCGTCGAAGGAGACATCGTCGACCTCAAGTTCTTCGACCATGCCGAAGCTATCAGAAAGGCGCTGGCCTTCGAGGAAATCATGGACAACTACAAGGAAGAGCGGAAGAAGGCTGGAATGGAATGGTAGGATAGCTGTCAGCCGTCATCTTTCAGCAGTCAGTTGCTACTGGACTCCCTCTCCCTTGATGGGCTTTGCCTCAAAAGTCATTCTGAGGAGTGAAACGACGAAGAATCCGCACCAAGTACGAGGGATACGGATTCTTCCCCCGTATCAAGTACGGGGTCAGAATGACATTGATGGGGCGACTTTTTGGGCAAGGACTCCCTTGATGGGAGAGGTAAGGTGAGGGTGAATACAGTGAGTATAAAGTCCCCCTCACTCCTTCGATAAACTCAGGACAGGTGTAACTCTCTCCCGCACAGGGGAGAGAGGGAAACTATGTGAAATAGCTAATAGCTGATTTAGGATTTCGAGGGAAGGAGACTTCTCATGGTTGCAAGGGTTGAAAGCAAAGGTCTCAAAAGAGCGAAAGAGCTATACCAGGACCGACCGCAAAGGGTGAAGGAACTCAAGGCGGAGGGGAAGAAGGTTATCGGCTACCTGCACCTCTATCCTGTCCTCGAGTTGCTCACGGCGGCCGACCTTGTTCCCTATGCCATGCTCGGCGATATGAGGGAGCCTATCACCAAGGCGGATTCCTGCCTGCCCACCATCGTATGCCCGTTCCTTCGCAGCATCATGGATATAGGCCTGAAGGGCAGGTACGACTTTCTGGATGGGGTAGTCATGGCGCACATGTGTGAAGTGGGCGAAAAGCTGGCTCACGTCTGGCGCACCTATATACACCTGCCATACAGTTTCTTCCTCGATACGCCTCACGCCACTTATGATTCAGCCGTGAAGCAGCACAAGGAACAACTTAAGGTATTCAAAAAATCGCTGGAGTCCTCCACGGGAAAAGAGATTACCCTGGAGAAGCTAAGGGAAGCCATCAAGCTCCATAACGAGCAACGGGCTCTGGTTCGTGAGCTATATGACCTCAGGAAGCCGGACCCGCCCCTTATCTCGGGAGTGGAGACTCTCCAGGTGCTGATAGCTACCATGAGCATACCAGTGGAGGAGGGAAACGACCTGCTAAGGCAGGTTATCAGCGATGTAAAAGTGCGCCGGGACGGGGGACCGGAGAAGAAACCCGCCAGGTTGCTGCTCTGGGGCAGCATGATAGATGATACCGCCCTGGTGGAGGTCATCGAGAGCGTGGGGGCCAACCTGGTGATGGATGATATCTGGGTGGGCAGCAGTGCGTATTTCTCCGATGTCGAGGTCACTGAAGACCCCCTGGACGGACTGGCCTACCGCTACCTGATGAAGCTCAAGTGCCCTCGCACCTTCAGGGGTTCCGCCGCCACCGATAAGAAACGGGACTACATGAAAGACCTCGAAAAGAGGTTCGGCTATCTCAGGGACTATGCCAGGGACTGGAACGTCAACGGGATAATCCTCGAGACCATAAGGTACTGCGACATCCATGGCTACGAGGTACCCGGGCTGAGGGACTACCTGGATAGCGTGGGCCTGCCCAACGCCTACGTGGAGCATGACTACAGCGAGGCCGCGCTTGCGCCCATCAGGACCAGGATTCAGGGCTTCGTCGAGGTGCTGGGATAGGACATCCTAAATACTAAATCCTGAACCCGAAACAAATTCAAATGACAAAAGCCAAAAATCCAAAACCGAAACGTTAATTTCTTGTAATTCGGATTTGATATTGTTTAGAATTTCGCTTGCCTGCCGTAGCCTTGAGCGTAGGCAGGTGCTTGGGATTTAGTGTTTAATTCTTCGTACAGACAATCTCACATGACAACAGAGAACTCACTATTCTTCGCCGGCATTGACGTAGGCTCCACCATGACCAAGGTGGTGGTTGCGGGGATGGATGGGGAAATCCTCTCCCGCGTCGTCGGTCCCACCGGCGCGGAGCACCGTCGCCTCGCCAACCTGGTGATGGAAGAGGCGCTGGCAAAAGCAAACTTGCCCTTCGACAGGATTTCCTACGTTATCGCCACCGGCTACGGCAGAATCAATGTCCCCTTCGCCGACCGCCAGGTGACGGAGCTTACCTGTCACTCCAAAGGCATCGTCAGCCTCTTTCCCAACGTCAGGACCGCCATAGACATCGGGGGGCAGGATGCCAAAGGCCTCAAAATCCGCGACGGCAAGCTGGTCGATTTCGTGATGAACGACCGCTGTGCGGCAGGGACTGGCAGGTTCCTAGAAGTCATCGCCGATAGCCTGTCATTGAAGCTGGACGACCTCGGTAGCCTTTCCCTGAAGTCCACCAGGAAGCTAAGCATAAGCAACACCTGCACCGTCTTTGCCCGTGTGGAGGTGGCATCCCGCCTCTCGGAAGGAGAAGCGATTGAGGACATCGTGGCCGGAATCCATGACGCCATAGCCAACCGGGTGGTGAAGATGGCACAGAGGCTCGGAATAGAGCCGGACATCGTGCTCACCGGAGGCGTGGCCAAGAATATCGGCATGGTCAGGGCAATGGAGGACAACTTGAAACACAAAGTCCTGGTCCCGCCGGAGCCGCTCCTCACCGGCGCCCTGGGCGCTGCCCTGCTGGGAAAGGATTTTGTCCAGAAAGCTGCTGCGAGCGGCCAGACCCTGCCCATCAAACCAAGAAAACTGGAGGAAGCTAGATTTTTTACGTAAAAGTACTAAAGGTCTTCATAATTTGGACCTGAATGATAATACCGTAATAACCAATAACCAAGAGACAAGCACCAAACAAATTCCAAAATACAATAACCAATTATCAAACCTCACCCCGTATTATCATGTGTTTGGAATTTGGGTATTGGTCATTGAGTCCGTTTTACCTTAAGACGATAAGCAACTCAACAAACGCAATAAACTCTATGAACGCAACAAACTCGTATTATCTCGGAATAGACATCGGCTCAGGGACGAGCAAGGGAGTCATCACCAGTGATGGCAAACCCCTCGCCATGCATTTGCTTCCCTCGGGGAACAACTACCGTGCAACTGCGCGCAAGCTCAGAGACGAGCTTCTGGCAAAGGCTGGCCTATCTCCTAAGGACATAGCTTATACCGTAGCCACCGGCCACGGCGCGGCCATGGTCGAGTCCAAAAATGAAGATGTGGATACCATCCGCACCTGCGCCCGCGGCATAAACAGAATCTTCCCCACGGCGAGAACGGTGATTGATATACAAGGGCAGTCCACCCAGGTCATCAAAATCAACGAGAAGGGACGCGTGCTGAGCTTCGTGGTGAGCGAGAAGTGCGCCGCAGGGAGCGGTCGCTTCCTGGATGTCATATCCAACGTCCTGAGGATAAAGCTGGAGGAGGTAGGACCGCTTTCCCTCAAGTCCAGCACTCCGGTGAAGTTCACTACCGGCTGTGCCGTCTTCGGTGAATCGGAGGCCATTTCCAGGGTGTCAGAAGGCGCCTCGAAAGAGGACATACTGGCCGGAGTCCACCTGGCACTGGCAACCAAGGCCTCCACGCTGGTCGAGAGGGTCGGCATGGAGAAGGAGTGCGCCATCAGCGGCGGCGGCGCTCTGAACATCGGGCTGGTGAAAGCTATAGAACAGAGACTGGGGCTTCGGCTACTTGTGCCACCCCAGCCCCAGTTCGTTACCGCACTTGGAGCAGCCATCATGGCTGAAGAGCGGGCTCAAATGCCTCACACCGACCGGAACTTCCACCCTCCATCCCCGCAAGTTGACCGCCAATCTGAAACCCATTCTAAAGACTTACACGACCTCTTGTAGCGTATTTTGAGGGAAACAATTCGAGCCTGATTAGCTTCAAGATTCGTTTCTCACGTTATGTCAACTTATATGAGTAATATACCCTTCCTTTTATCGCCCCAATGCCAAAAACGTATTGCGTATTGACAATCATAAATATCGGGAGTATTATTCGGCTGCGAGTGTTAAGGAGGTGCAAAATGGCGAAAGTGAAGCCATCTGGGAAAATAGACCGGGAGCCTTTGTTCTCCAGACACTTGATATTAGTTATCTCTTTCCTGGTCACTTTACTTCTGTCGCAGCTCATGATTTTCAAATTCGTCGGAGCAACTGACCTCAAGGATTTCTGGTCGCTGACCCTGACCACTTTCGGCGCGTGGATAGGCGCAGGCGCCGCCTACTTTTTCGGGCGTGAAAACCTGAAAACGGCCACCGACTCCATACTGAAGGTGCGCGGTATTTCTCCCGAGGAAAAACTGGAGCAGACCAGCCTCCACGACCTTAAACCCAGGCCGATTCCGAAGAAATTTCAGAAAGATAAAAATACCATTTATGAGGTCAAAGAATGGTATATGGAAGACCCGGATAGATATTTTGCGGTAGTGGTGGACAACAAGGGCGCAGTGGAAGCGGTCCTTCATGAAGAAGGATTGATGAGGTATTTGCTGGATAGAACGGAGCGCAAGCTCACCAATGAGAAGGCCGACCTCGAGCAGATTAATCTCAAGGAAGTTTTTACATTTATCGACGGTCAAATTATGACGTACAAAGACAAGGGCAAAGCGAACACCGCCAACGCCTTCGAAGGTCTCAAGACCTGTGCTGTCATCCTTAAAGAAAATGAATCAGCCAAGACCGCCAGGGATAACATGGAGCAGAAACACCTGTTACTGACAGTGGTGGTAGACAACCAGGGGATGCCCATAGGTTATATCACGAATACCGAGATAGAGCGAGTAATGCTGGGGTAGCTTCAAGAGTTGTTTTTAGTGCTATGTATAGCTACGTCAAGAGAAAATTCCTACTCCCCGGAGTAGTTGGCGTCAATAGATACACGGAAGAACAGACGGCAATTGTGACAATGAATCTTCTGCACCTTTCACCCTTGAGCTTCTTAAGCGTTTGCGTATAATTTCACCTTTTACCACATCATAATCGTAATGAACCTTCATGAAGGTGATACATCCTGTCGTGTAAGACCCTACATATACC
>JACPPQ010000152.1 GCA_016190925.1 Chloroflexota bacterium
CGGAGGGTGACAGTTTCGCGGGAGGCTCAGCGAGCACGCACCGTCCGAGCTTGACACTGTCTGAGGGTAGCTGGTAGAATACATAGGTTCAGGAGGTCTACGATTTACGCTATATTTGAAACCGGTGGGAAACAATACGGGGTTACTCCCGGCCAGATAATCGATGTCGATTTACTGGACGTGCCTAAGAGCGACAAAGTTGAACTGGACAGGGTGTTGCTCGTTGCTGACGGAGATAAGGTGACCACTGGTACTCCTGTTGTCGCAGGAGCAAAAGTGGTGGCTACTTCTCTGGGGGATTTGAGAGACAAGAAAATCATTGTCTTCAAGTTCAAGTCCAAGAACCGCTACAGCAAGAAAAATGGGCATCGTCAGTCTCACACCAGAATCGTTATCGATAAGATTGTAGGGCCGGAATCCTAGAGAGGTGATTGGAAGTGGCGCATAAGAAGGGTGCCGGTAGTAGCCGGAATGGCCGTGACAGCAAACCCAAGATGCTTGGGGTCAAAAGGTATGCCGGAGAAGCGGTGAGCGCCGGTACTATTATTGTCAGGCAGCGGGGCACTAAAATTCACCCGGGCAGCAACGTGGGCCTTGGGCGGGATTATACCATCTTTGCTCTAATCGATGGCGTCGTTAAATTCGAGCCTACCAGCGGTGACAAGAGAAAGGTAAGCGTTTACGCTCTATAGCTATGAAAGAAAAAATTCATCCCAAGTACTATGCGGATGCACAGGTGACATGTGCTTGTGGCAATGTGTTTACTACCGGCTCCACCAGAAAGATGCTGAAGGTTGAGGCGTGTAGCAAGTGCCACGCATTCTTCACCGGGGAGCGCAGAGTGCTGGATACAGGTGGAAGGGTTGCGCGGTTTAAGAAGCGTTTCAAGCTCGAAGGTTAAAATCCGGTGAAATTTGAGGCGGTGGGAGCGGTTCCTATATACCGCTCCTTTTTTGTTATCAGGGATTGTGATGGGAAACGTTTTTGGTTTTAATGCCGGATTTAGGAAGAGCGTAAATCTATGAAAATGAAGGCTCTGTTTGTCGCCACATTAAAATGGGCAATTATGGCAGACAGGTTTTATTATGGCGGGCAGGCGGTTATCGAAGGGGTGATGATGCGAGGCCGGAAGGCCGTGGTGACTGCGGTGCGACGCCCCAGCGGCGGCATTGTATTCAACACCCAGCCGCTCTCTCCCCTGTACACCGGTCGTCTGCGGAAGACTCCCTTTGTGCGGGGCATCATTGTGCTGATTGAGGCACTGGTGCTGGGCTTCAGAGCGATTTTCTACTCGGCGAATGTTTCACTGGAAGAGGAAGAAGAGGAGATTTCCGGGGGTTGGGTCTGGCTGATGGTCATCGCTTCTCTGGGCGTCGTTGTTGCGCTGTTCTTTATCGTGCCTCTTTTCCTTGCGCGCCTGCTGGATGCCTACCTCCGGTCATCGCTGGCATTCAACCTGGTCGAGGGGGGCATTCGGGCAGTTATCTTCATAATTTACCTGTGGGTGATAGGTATGATTCCCAGCATAAGACGGGTGTTCGCCTATCACGGCGCTGAACACAAGACCATCAATGCCTTTGAAGATAACGTTCCCCTTGAGGTAGAGGAAGTCAGGAAGCATGGCAAAGCCCACGTGCGCTGCGGCACCAGCTTTATCTTCGTGGTGCTGGTCATAGCTATCCTTGTCTTCGCTGTGCTGGGGCGTCCCTCTTTGTGGTTGATGGGATTGTACCGCATTGTCCTCATTCCGGTTATCGCTGCCATAGGCTATGAAGTGATATACTTCGGAGCAAGACATGCCGATAGCGCCCTGGTGAGGGCGCTCCTGTCTCCTGGAATGTGGCTTCAGGGTATGACCACCAGAGAGCCGGATGAGGGCCAGCTTGAGGTTGGCATGGAAGCCTTGAAGAAAACCCTGGAAGTCGACCGGGCTGAGGCGGAAGCCAAGTCTTTGCCGTCCATCACTTCCACCTCCGCCTGAGGCTTATTCGATATCTTTCCTGGTTAACTGCTGGAAGAAGCATGTTTTGTTGCCGGTGTGGCATACCGGCCCAGCCGGTTTCCCCTTCATCAGTATGGTATCGCCGTCACAGTCGAGCCACACTTCCTGCACCTTGATGATATTTCCCGAAGTAGCCCCCTTGTGCCACAGCTCCTGGCGACTTCGACTGTAGAACCACGCCTCGCCGCTGGATATAGTCAGGCGTAGCGCTTCCTCATTGACGTAGGCCAGCATGAGCACCTCGCCGGTGTCCGCGTCCTGGGCTATTGCCGGAATTAGTCCTTGTTCATTATATTTCAGGTCTTTTATCAAATCTTCGTTCCTTTTTGGTCTTTATTCCCGTCCCAACAAGTCGTTGCGAGTCTTTCAGCCGACCTGCCCGCCGTACAAGACTTTGGCAGGCGGGAGGACGAAGCAATCTCACGGAATGCCAGCGAATGACGGGCCGCCCTCAGTTTTCAGGCACATGGGATTTCTTTGCTGCGCGCTCGTAATCGCGTTTGTCTAGCTATCGATGGTTGCCAGCGCCTGCTTCAGGTTTATATCCCCAGTATAAAGCGCTTTTCCGATTATTGCCCCCTCCACACCCAGCTGCTTCAAAACCTTGAGGTGGGCCGGCGATGATATGCCGCCGGCGGCTATCACCGGCAGCTTGACTGATTCCATGAACTCGGAAATGGCGGTAAAGTTGGGCTCCGTAAGAGTGCCATCACGAGTAATATCGGTATAGATGAACCGTTTAACCCCCAGCCGCGCCATCTCATGTGCCAGGTCTGTCCCTTTGAGGGCGGTTTCCCGGTTCCAGCCGCGGGTTGACACAAGTCCTTCACGGGTATCGATGCTCACCACGATGGCATTGCCGTGCCTGCGGCACATCTCCTGCACCAGTTCCGGGTTTTCCACGGCGGCCGTTCCCAAGACCACCCGTTCCACCCCGGCCTTGAGCAGTTCTGTGACAGATTGCGCGCTGCGAATCCCTCCGCCCACCTGTGTCGGGACCAGTACGGAGTGGGCGATTTCGGTAATTATCCTCAGGTTGCGCAACTCTCCGGCGACGGCGCCGTCCAGGTCGACGATGTGAATGCGCGGAGCTCCCATCGAGTACCATTTCAGGGCTGCATCCACCGGGTCGTCCGAAAACACTGTTTCCTGGCGGTAGTCGCCCTGGTACAGGCGGACACATTTGCCGTTTTTAATGTCTACGGCCGGAATTATCTCTATTTGTTTTACCTTTCTGCGTGTACCGGATAGTTATTAAATGAACAGTTCATAAGGACTACACATCTCTTATTACAGCTTTATCAAGTAACTCCCGTAGACCCGATACCTTTTCAACATATCGCCATCGCCAAGAACTTGGAAGGTCTATGCGAATCGGCTCAATTGACAAAAAGGGACCGCTAAATTTAAATGCCCATTTTGTGAAATCGCTATCACGGCTCTCCTGTTCCTCATAACCTTTATAGGAGAGATAGCCCAAAATCGCTCGTTTATGGTAGATGTAAGCTCTATCACCGTTGTTTGTAGAAAGCGGTTTCTTGCCAAGAAACAACCAATAAGGTTCTTCACTTGGTAAATTTTTAATTTCATCCAAGGGTATTTTACGCTCTACCAGTTTTACAATAATATCCATGTTGTGTCTTAAAGGTTAATGTTGGAATACTTTCTCCACGGTTTGGCGCTGAATGCCCTGTTGTTCTTGTTCTTGTCCCAGAGGAAGTCCAGCGCCTTGTTGATAATTGCCCGGGTATCACCGGGCATGATTATTTCATCTATGCATCCGCGCTTGGCCCCGAAATACGGGTTCTCGTAGAGTTCGCTGTATTCCTTTATCCTTTGCTGTGCCGTCTCTTTCGGGTTGGGCGAGTTCTTAATCTCTCTGGCGAAAATGACGCTGGCGGCAGTCTCCGCGCCGACGATGGTAACGCGCGCCGTCGGCCAGGCAAAGACCAGGTCGGCGCCTATGCCCTTGTCCAGCATGCCGTAGTGTGCGCCGGCGTATGATTTTCTTACCATAACCGAAATAAGGGGAATGGTGGCATCGGCCCAGGCAAAGAGCATCTTGGCTCCATGCCGCAGAATGCCCCGGTGGTCCTGGTCGGAGCCAATCATGTACCCCGGGCAGTCCGCCAGCGCAATCACCGGTATATTGAAAAGGTCGCAGGTCCTGACGAACCTCGCCCCCTTGTCAGCGGCGTCAATGTCTATCACTCCGGATGCCCACGCCGGTTGGTTCGCCCAGATACCCACAGGGCGGCCGTTGAACCGGGCAAAGCCGGTGATGACGCTCTTGGCATGGTATTTCAATGTTTCAAGGAAGTAGCCATCATCGACTATGGCGTTGATGACTTTGAACATATCGTAGGGCTTGTTCGGCTCGTCCGGGATGAGGGTGTCCAGCTCCGGGCATTTGCGCATCGGGTCGTCTTTGGTCGCTGTAATGGGCGGCATCTCGCGGTTGTTGGACGGGAAAAGGGCAAGCAGCGCCCTGGCTTTGTTCAGTGCATCCTTGTCATCCTCGGCTACTATGTGGGTCTGCCCGGATTTCACCGCATGTGCCTTCCAGCCTGACAGGTCTTCAAGAGAAATTTCCTCTCCGAGCTGTGTCTTGACGAAGGCTGGTCCGGCAATTCCCATGAAGCCGGTCTTCCGGGTCTGTATGATGAAGTCCTGCATGATGGGGTGGTACGCCTGCCCGCCGAGACAGGGACCCAATAGCACGGCTATCTGCGGGACAATTCCAGATGCCTCGATTTGGGTGCGGAACAGGTTGCCGTAGGTCTCGAGGGTGTCCATTCCCTCCTGGAGTCGGGCGCCGCCGGAATCGTTCAGGCCGATGACCGGGCATCCCATTTCCCTGGCAAGCTCTATGATACGGATTTCTTTCAGACCATGATGCTCGCCGAAGGTGCCTGCCATAGCCATGAAGTCCTCGGAAAAGGCGCAGACCACCCTGCCGTTGACCTTGCCGTAGCCGGTCACTACGCCTTCCGCCGGGATGTCTACTTTGTCCATGCCGAAGAGGGTGGTCCTGTTCTTGTCGAATATGCCTATTTCGGTGAAAGTGCCGGGGTCGAAGAAGTATTCGATTCTCTCGCGGGCGGTCCACTGTCCGCCCTTGTGGCGCTTTTCGATAGCCTCAGGGCCTCCCATCTCAAGTATCTTTGCCCGCTTTTGCTTGTATTCTGCAATCAGTTCCTCAGTCGTTGCCATCCTTCACCTTTCCTTTCTCAGATTTGCGGCTTGCCAGTCTGTTTCCGGTAGGATTTGGAATGTGTTGACGGAGTTTGCACCAGCGCCAAGCCAGCATGAATTATATCATTAATTGGCAGGAAAAGGAAAACGAACGGAGCATGCTAACTAAGTGTATAGTGAGCAGCCTCCCGCGAAACGTTCGAAATCCCCCTCAAATCGAGGCTGTCCGATGGTTTATTTTGAGGAGGCTAATGACGAGAACCCGTCCCCGCCCCACCTGGATTCCAGCCTTCGCTGGAATGACAAATCTAATGATTTTCTTGTTTTCGGACAGTCTCGAAGCTGGGGGTTTTTTCCCCTCTTTGGCAAAGAGAGACTAAGGGAGATTTCGGCCGTTTTGTTGAGTTTGCGGGACGCTGTAGTGAGCAGCCAGCTTTTAGTATATAATTAGAATAGAGATAGTGAGAAAATAAGTTCGAGCTGGTTGGTGCGCTATCCTGGTGAACTATCGGAGGAAGGAGTACTGGGTAGGGGAAAACCGGAGGGAGGTGGCGGAAATGGCGGATGGAATGTTGAACCTCAAGGGAGAACACGAGGCGCTGAGGGCTTACCTGAGACAGATGGAGGGGTGGCATGACGGCATCGATGGTGCGCTGGAAAGCTCACCTGAAGAGCGGCTTGTCCTGGTCAGGGAAAAGATATCGAACCTGTACTACGGACTTGTTCACCTCAAGGACGGGTCCGACGAACATATCCGAAAGGACAGGAACCTTCTGTATACCCACCTGGACAAGAGCGTGGTTGAGGCTCTGGAGCAGCAACACAGGGACATCCACCGGGCGTTGGAGCTCTCTATCAGGACCATAGAAGAGGCAATCCCCCAAAAAGCGGACATCGACCATCTCAGGGCCTGCGCAACGATTGTGAAAGAATCTTTTTTCAGTGTCCTCAAGCCGGCACTGGAGCACATGGCTGCAGAAGACAAGTGGATAGATGTTCTGGCAAACCGGAAGGCTGCCGCTCAGCAGTAGATTGCCAGGCTGTTTATGAAGATGTGCTGAGGGGTCCATGCCTATCTTACTATGCCTGAACCAATGCACTGGATTTCTCTTATCAGCCTGTCCTGTGTTACCACTGGACAAACATGGGCATGACAACGTGAATGTACTTTTCGTTACCGACGGGGCGGATAACGCCCGGGCTGGAGGGATTGGTAGTCTCCAGGGCTACCTGCTGCTCGCGCAGAATGCCGAGCACGTCGGTGAGATACTTGCCGTTGAAAGCAATCTTGGCTGCCTCTCCCTCTACGGTGGCATCGATAGTGCCTTCATCGTCGCCCACTTCCTCTGAGCGTGCCGAGATTTTCACTTTGCCCGGGGCCACCTCGCCGCCCGGCGTTACCTCCAGACGGACTATGCCGCTGCCGTCGCGGGCAAAGATAGAGGCCATCTTGGACGCCCTGGAGAATTCGGCTACATCCACCACCGTGCGGGTGGCATAGCTCTTGGGAATGAGCTGCTCATATCTGGGGAAGCTGCCCTGGACCAGCTGGGATACCAGCTCGGTGTCCTTCAGCCGGAACAGCGCCTGGCTCTTGACGGTGTTTACCGTGACCTCTACCGGCTCCTCCTGGTCCACCATGAGCCGGTTCAACTCGCCGAGGGTGCGGGCAGGGACAATGACCTCGGACTTCTCTTTGACGGCCACGGCCAGGGGCAGCTTGTAGACGGCCAGCCTGAAACCATCGGCAGCGGCAAGCGTCAGAGTGTCACCCTCAAAGAGCGCGTTAATACCGGTGAGCACCGGACGGGACTCCTCGGTGGCGGCGGCAAAAACGACGCGGGTAATTCCCTGGCGAAGTTCATCCACATCAACCTTGGTGGTTACGCCATCACCCAGCCTGGGCACCGGAGGAAAGTCCTTGGCATCAACCCCGCTAACGCGCGCCTCGAAACGGGCGCACTTCAAGCTCAGCGTCTTGGTCTGAGGAGAAAGGCTGAAGTCAATCTTCTCATTAGGTAAAGAACTTACGAAATCGGTGAGGAGCTTGGCCGGGACAGTAATTTCGCCCTCTTCATCCACCTTGGCGCCAATCCAGCAACTGATGGCCATCTCCAGATTGGTAGCCACCAGTTTGAGTCGACCCTGGTCGGTAGACAGGAGGACATTGTTGGTAATAGGAAGGGTAGTCCGCGTGGCAACCGCTCTTCCAACTACGTTAAGCCCGCGGTTCAGGTTTTCCTGAAGACAAGAGAGTTTCATCTAGCACCCCCAAATTTTAATGAAAATTACTACGTGCCTTATGTTAATAATGACCAAACAATGTAGTCATCGCAAGGAGTCCGGCACAGGCAAACAACGTGCCTGTATATCGAAGCGCATTGTGGCACGCAGGCGTGGCAATCACAACCTCTGTCCAAAGCTGTTCTGTGAGATTGTTTTGCCCCGCCAAAGGCGGGCGGGTTTCGCAATGACAAGTCCATATTATTTTAGGCTGTTAGTAATTCCCTGCGCTCCTGGCGCAGGCTAGTGCAAATAAGTATATACCAACTTGAGGTTCTACTCAAGTGCAATCGTCCCGCTTTTTCCGCCGCTCTTTCTGGACAGGCGAATTTCTTCGAGCCTCATACCCCGGTCGACCGCCTTGCACATATCATAGATGGTCAGTCCCGCAATGGCAACTGCGGTTAGCGCTTCCATTTCAACCCCGGTCTTGCCCGTGCTTTTCACCGCAGCAACAATTTCCACGGCGCTGTCAGCCTTATGCAAGACAAAATCGACCTTGGCCTCGGAGATTTGGATAGGGTGGCACAGAGGAATCAGAAAGGGTGTCTGCTTGGCCGCCATGATTCCGGCAATCCGGGCTACGGCGAGAACGTCCCCTTTGGGCATCCCCCCTTTGCTTATCATCTCGAAGGTCGAAGGCTGCATCCTGACCAGACCTTTTGCAACCGCTTCCCGCAGAGTGTCCGGCTTTTCTCCGATGTCCACCATGCGGGCACGGCCTGCCTCGTCCAGGTGGGTCAATTCCTTCTTCACCGGAACCCCGGACGTTTCCTTCTCCGCCGAGGGCGCAACCGCAGCAGCTTCAACTCGACCTGCCAATCCAAAAGCCAGCTCATGCGCATCCTTGTGAAAGGGACTGGTATTGCGGTAAGCCCACTCCCACCTGACCTTACGCTGTTTAACGGCCTGGTCAAGCTTCTCCCACAGGTCGACATTGGCTTTCCTCTGCCATCCCTGGGTCATACAGCCGAAGAGATACTGGCTGTCAGTGTGAACAACGACCTCCGAGTTTTGTGGAGTCTTGAGGATGCCTTCGAGGGCGGCGGTGATTTCCATGCGGTTGCTGGTGGTGTTTTTGGCGGTGCCGGAAAAGAGGTTTTTTTTACCGTCCTCAACGATAACAACGCCCCAGCCACCCTGCCCCAGCCCCGGGTTATAGGCGCCGTCAGTATAGAGCTCAATCAAGTCTATCCCCCTACCTGAGAGAACGGGCGGTCTTTGGGCACTCGACCTTCTGACAGATGATGTTGGAGAGGCTTGCAAGCAGCAGCTTTTTCGATAAGGAGCTTCAACTCCTCCGATGATATGCCGCTGCGCAGGGGTTTTCGCAGGTCTATCTCATTCTCGGACAGCAGGCATGGCCGCAGTTTGCCATCGGAGGTAAGCCGCAGACGGTTGCACTGGAAGCAGAAATGTTCGGTGACCGGCGTAATGAAGCCCACTGTGCCCTTCGCGCCGGGAAAGCGGAAGTACTTCGCCGGGCCATTGCCGACCCCAGCCTGGCAGGGTTCAAGCTGCCCCAATGTTTCGATATTCTTCCTCATATCGTTCACGGACACAAAAGATGCAGCACTCGCACCGTCACCGAAGGGCATATGTTCGATAAACCGGATATGCCATTCATCGTCAATGGTTTTGGCGGCAAAATCGATAAGCTCATCATCGTTCATGCCAGCCATGACCACCACGTTAATCTTTACAGGTTTAAGCCCGGCGGACTTCGCTGCCTTAATACCTTCCAGGACATCGGCAACACCGTATGCGCCACGCGTAATGGACCTGAAGCGTTCATCTTTGAGAGTGTCCAGGCTGACATTCACTCGACGCAAACCGGCCGATTTCAGCTCGGTGGCATAGCGGGCAAGGAGTATGCCATTGGTGGTCATGGAAATGTCATCGATTGCCTCTATGCCTGCCAGCATGCGGACCAGTTCCGGCAGTCCCAGTCGTACCAGGGGTTCGCCGCCGGTGAGCCTGACCTTGTTTATGCCTGCTGCTGCGGCCGCTTTAGCTACGGTATAAATCTCCTCGTAGGTGAGGATGTCCGCATGGGGCATGGGATGGATGCCATCGAGGGGCATACAGTAGGCGCAGCGCAGGTTACAGCGGTCGGTCACGGAGATACGCAGGTAGTTGATGGGACGCTGGAAAGAGTCAGAAAGTCCGGTCATGTCTGCTTACAACCTCCGAGCTTCTGAATCGCCCGAGGCACCTGCATGGCTGCCCGCGCCCGGTGGCTGATACGGTTCTTAATTTCCAGAGGTAGCTCTGCCATAGTCTTATCGAACTCGGGGAGATAGAAAAGAGGGTCGTAGCCGAAGCCCTGTTCACCCCTCGGCTCAAAGGTGATAAAACCTCCGCACTCCCCCCGACAATATTCTACCACACCGTCAGGGGCAGCGACAGCGATGACGCATTTGAAAGAGGCGGTGCGTTTTTCCCAGGGCACATCTTTCAATCGGGCCAAGAGGTAATTGCACCTATCACTGTCCGAGGCGTTTTCACCGGCGTATCTGGCAGATATGACTCCCGGCTCACCGTCCAAAGCGTCGACCCACAGCCCAGAATCATCGGCCAGTGTCAGTAGTCCGCTCTCGGCGGCAAGTATCGTAGCCTTCAACCTGGCATTCTCTTCTAGGCTCTTCCCCACCTCGGCTACCGCGGTACTGATTCCCTTCTCAGCCATTGTTACCAGCTTACAGGGAACGTCCACGAGCAGGCTCTTGTATTCGCGCACCTTGCCTTGATTATTGGTAGCCAGGAGGAGCTTCATTTTTAAGCTTTCAGCAGTCAGCTATCAGGCATTATATCTTCTTGAACCGGGTCTTCAGTTTCTCTGCCACCTGGGGCATGGTGGTATACTCCATCTCATCCAGCGGCAGACGATGAGGCTCAAAGGGCCCGTGGTAGCGCATGTAATCGGCCACCTGGTTGGCCTTCTCGCGCGCCAGGTCAAAGGACTTATCAGCAAACATATCGCGCGGCCCGACCAGCTTTCCACTCGAAAGCTGGAAACCGGCTGCCGTGACCCTGGGCGGCCCGTCGAAGCGGCTGGGCGTGCTATCCGGAATGGAAACCGGCATAAGCGGCCCGTGGTGCGAGCCCCTCATCCATCCCTCGACCAGATGCGGAGTTGTGAACGGCTCCAGGACTTCTCCCACCGCCGGAAATGCTCCCTGACAGCGGACAATGCATACCGGGTCGTCTTTGCCAACATACCGTCCGGCAATGAGCGAGAGTTTCTGAGTGGAAGACACCGCCGCTATTTCATTGGCGGAGCGGCTGTAGACGGCTTTGACCGCGTATCTGCTCGGAGCGCCGATGAAGACCAGCAGGTCATAGATTTCTTCCGGGGCATTGAGCACTATTTTCTTGCTTTCCTTGACATCATGTACCTCGAAGGAAAAGCCACTGTGCATGGTGGGAGCGATAACCAGGCCGATGGTGTTAAACGGGTCGGCAAACATTTTATAGAGTGGCAGGTTCCAACCCCCGGCTGAGGTCTTATCAGCCATGAAAACGATAACCGGCTCAGCCACCCTCTCCTCAAACTCCATCTCGGCCACCCCAGGCCCCATCCCTTTGACATTACCTGAAAAGGAATCTGCCAGAAGGTCCTGCCCTGCACCGTAAAGCTTTAGCTTCCTGGCAAGCTTGGTGCACTGGACAAAAGTGTCCCAGGCAAGTTTGTGGATTTTCCTATTTTCTTCGCCGTGTTCGTGGGTCATTATCAATTCCAGGTCATCGCCGCACTTGGTCACATGGTAATCGATGAGCAAACCTTCCTTCTTGGCCTTTGCCAGAAGCTCATTGGCTCTGGAGCAGATATCGGGATGGGACTCGGAATGCCCCACATAGCCTCCGATGTCCGCCTTGATTACGCTCAATGTGATTTTCAAAGTATCCCTCCTTCAGTTTTTGGCAATAGCGCAGTTCTAATATTCGATTCCTTTTCGCGCTTTTATCCCCTTATCGAAAGGATGCTTTACCTTCCGCACCTCGGTGACCAGGTCCGCCAGCTCAACCAGCTTGTCCGGCGCGTAACGTCCGGTAAAGATAAGCTCGACCTTCTGCGGCTTCTCCTCGACCAGCTTGACCACATCCTCAACTTCTATCAGATTCCAGGAGGTGGCAACGTTCACCTCATCCATTACCACGAGGTCATATTTCCCACTCATGACCGCCTCGCGAGCGGCATCCAGAGCCAGTTTCGCCTGCTCCTTCTCCTCCTGCTTGACTTTATGCGGATTACAGAAAGATGTAAGGCCATACTTGGCGACAGTTACGTTCGGCAGCGTAGGCAGTGTGGCAAATTCCCCGTAGGGATAATCGCCCTTCATGAAGAAGACGATGAAAACACGCAGCCCCTGACCTGCCGCGCGGAGCACTGTGCCCAGGGCAGCCGTAGTCTTCCCCTTGCCATCGCCGGTGAAAATCTGGACCAGTCCCCGTTCGAAGGGTTGAGAGGAGGGTTTGAATTCTGATAGTTTTTTGCCCAATAAGCCCCCAACAGGTGTGTATAGCCGAGGCATGAGTGTAGCTATCTTGTTAGTGTAGCAATCTAACACGATGATGTCAAGAAGGCGAATTGCGGAACAAAATACCGGGGTGGATATGGCGCAAAAGAGATTGGCGCTCCCGAAACGGGATGAAGCCTGACGCCCCAGCCTTTTTCATTCTCTGAAGCTGGTACTTGAGCCGCGCTCCACCACCCCGGTAGTAATATTATACCACTAATATAATCGGCAGTTGTCGCGGCCAGACATTCTGATAGCTTTACGTATTGACAAGACGGAACTCGAGGGTTTACATTTCTACTGTTAAAATAATCATGACCAGTGTGAGTACGGAGGTCTGCATGAGTGAAGAGGTCCGCCCCAATTCCAGGGACAGCGAGGTCCCGCCTGAAGCCAGCGGGAAGGGCGAGCGACTGTCTTTCAATGACCTGGCCTCATTTTCGAAAGCGGTGAAAACCGCAATGGGAGTAGTCTTAGATTTCGAGTCCATCATCACGCTGACCACTAACTTCCTTGAGTCAACGGAGGAATACCTGATTCTGAACATAGTGGAGCGCGACGCCGTGGAACACAACAATCTGCTTTTCCTGGCAAGGGACTACGCCTTTCTCTACTCAAAGAAGCCGCTACCACCGGAAGTTTACAAACCTTTCGAAGAAATCATCCCCCGGTCCTATGGCAGGGGCACCGTTCTTGCCTTCATTATACTTGAAAGGGTGCTTGACAGTTACAAACAGCATCTCGAATCCCTGGTTAATTCGCACAAAGCGCTGGAACAGGGGTTCGATTCAGAGAAATATCGCGAGTTGACCATTGAATTCGAGCGGCTTGAAGACCGGCTGGAAGAGTTCCATGACCTGCTTCTCAGGCTCGAGGAAAGAAGTCACAAACAGGTGCAAACCAAGTATATCTCCTTTGACTATCGGGTGCTGATGGCGGAAAGCGCCAGTACAGGGGGCAGGTGCAGACGCAGGTTCAGCATGTTGAGAGGACTGCAGCGTGACCACGAGCTTCAGGTTACTTCAGAGTTGAACAAGAGGCTTGAGAAACTCAACGATGTGGTGAAACGGCTTACCGCGCTCACCGTCATTCTGATGCTACCCACGCTTATCGCCGCCCACTACGGGATGAACTTCACCTATATGCCGGAGCTACGCATGCCCTGGACATACCCGGCAGTCATAGTTTCCCAACTGGTGCTTATCATCACAGGCATAGTCATATTCAGGAAAATCGGGTGGCTCTAAACACCAGCCTATTTCTTCAACAGCTTGAGGAAGGTGGTGTCTCTACCAAATATCAAAGCCAGCAGCCAGTCCTGGACTATCCTGATGCGGTTATAGTTGCCGGTGACCAGTAAAAGGTAAGCGCCGACCCACACCAGCCGCGCCAGAAAACCGTATAGCCGCAGGCCGTGAAAGCGGAGCATAGCCCTGGAAGCACCCAGAGAGATAATCTCCGCTGTATTGGAATAGTGATAACTCCTCTTATCCCTGCCCCGGATTTCCGCAAGGATGTTGTGGGCAACCACTTTGGCCTGGCGCACTGCTATGTGTGCCCGTGGTGGCACAGGCCTGCCTGAGTCCGGCGTTTTAAAATGGGCGCAATCACCAACGGCATACACCCCGGGAACCCCGGGCACCTCCATGTGCTTGTTAACTACAACCCGGCCAATGTTATCCCTGTTCACAGGAAGAGCTGCTATCTGTGGATTAGCCACCACCCCGGTTACCCAGATAAGGGTGCCGGCCGGAATGATTTCGTTGCCGTTGAGCTCGACGCGGTCATGCCAGACCCGTGTAATCTGCGACCTCAACCTCACCTCAATCCCCATGCGCTGAAGCGACCTCATGGCATAGGCGCCGAGACTGGTGTGCAATTCAGCCATAATCTTGGATTCAGCTTCAACCAGAACAATTCGCACATTATCGGGGGCTATTGCCCTGTGAAACTTTATCAGGCTCCTGTGGATGAAGTCCCTCAGTTCGGTCACCAGCTGGATGCCGGTATAGCCAGCACCGGAGATAATGAAAGTGACCAGTTGCCTCTGCCGTTCGGGGTTTTTCTCCATGCTGGCCTGTTCGAATACCTCGATGATATGGTTTCTGAGCACCATCGAGTCGTAGATGGTTTTCAAAGTGAAGATGTTTCCGCCATCCTTTTGCACGGCATCCAGGTGCCGCGTATCAGCTACACTGCCCAGCGCCATGACCAGATAATCGAAGTCAAAGGTGCCACCGCTGGTGGTTACTTTTCGCTCTTTAAGGTCTATTTGTTGAACAGTTGCTTGCACAAAATTAAATCTGTCCCTCCAGTTCAGCCTCCTGATAGGATAGGCTACGTGCCGCGTCTCTATCACTCCCATGGCAACCTCATGTAAAAGGGGGGAAAAGAGAAAGAAGTTTTCATCACTTATCATGGTGGTTTCGACATTCTCATTACGATTTAGAGAGGGGACCAGTCGCCGCAGCACATAGGTCCCGCCAAACCCGCTGCCCAGTATCAGGACCTTCCTTCCACCCACATGAAGACGTTTTGGTCTCGTAGTCTCTTCTTTGCGAAACAGGCCTCTCAAACCTTCCGTAGCCAGCGCCATAGCAAGCCTGCTCAGAGAAAGCGGGTTAAGGGCCATCCATGCCATGCTCCTGTACCTGTAGTTGCCGGTGAGCATGCCCCACACCGCTCTGGTGAAAGGCTGCGGACCTCGCGCATTGTTCTGCTCGTCACCAATAAGACGGTGTTGTGCCAGAAAGAAGTTGCGGGAATTTTTGGCCTTATCATTTATGCCGAACAATATCCGCCCCCACCGGTTATCCCGCTCGATACTGTTGCAAAACGGCTTATAATGATGCTCGAAATCCTGGCGGGATATGCCGTGGGAGACTGCCGTGCGGGCAGCCTGGCGGGCGGTCAACAGGGAGGAGCCGATGCCATCCTTATACAACCTGGTGACTGCGGCATCGCCGACAGCGACAAAGCGGTCTGCGTAGTAGTTGCGAGCAGCGCTAACCGCCGCCCTGGAGCGGCAGCCGCAGACACGCTCATAGCGCTCCGGCAGCATGCTCTTGACGATATCCTGGTTTAAGAAGTCCATAACAGAGACGGGACGTTCCTTTCCGCTGCTGAGTACCGAAACGCTCATAAAGGGTCCCTTGGGTACCAGCGTGCCGAAAACCATTCCCGAATGGGGAAGAAAAAAGGCATGCGCCGAGTTACCCAGGAGCGCCTGCACCTCGGCGGTCCCGACATAAAGCTCATCCTGGGCCAGCGCCTGCGTTCGCGGAGGAACATAATTGACCCCATCGACCTGGACAGGCTTGGAATTTACCCCCGATGCCAGCACCACCAGGTCGTGCTCAAGCTTTTGGCCTTCAACCTCTATCGCCGCCTCTTCGCCACCAAAGACACGGGATACCATCTTACCTTCCACCCTTGCTCCGCGTTTCTCGGCCTCACCCAGAAGCCAGCCGTCGAAGCTAACAGGTTTGTCATAGTGTGATATCCGAGGACCGCAGCCACGATAGACGCTGGCAATAGTGAGACCTTTCTCAGGATTATTGATGCTGATTGAGATGTAGGGGCTGTGGACGGCATAGTTTTCCACTTTGCTCTGGATTATCTCCTCAGGCACTTTCAGGCCAAGCTCACCCAGGTTACGAAGCAGAGACATGGAGAGGATTCCGGCGCAGCCCTTGCATCCCTTTGGGCCAAGTTCGCAGAAATTGCGCTGCTGGTAGATGGTGATGTCCGGCCGGATACCTCTTTCGGCGGCGTAGCGGAGGAGGTAGAGCGCAAAAAAGCTTCCCGCAGGGCCGCCGCCAATGATGGCAACCTTCGAGCCGTTTCCCAGTTTAGTCATATTTTTGTCCATGTCTAATTCACGAAACGCATATGCTCCAATATTATCATAGTAGCTCATTGTAGCTCATTGGAGCGTAAGATTGCCAGTAGAGGGGAGTTTTGCATAAGAATCAGCGTGAAGTTGACAGCCACGACAGCCGGTGAAGTTGTTTGTTCAGAAGAACAAGAAAGGCTAATGAAATCGAACACGAGGAAGCGGTTAGACGAAGCCGATTTAGCTATTACCGATGTCCGACTGCAATATAGACCATGCCGCCATATAGTTCGGTCACGGAAGTATTCGCTAAATAATTGCTTATGGACTCCCAGGGATGGCGGGATGCCAGTTCCATTGAAACTCCGAACGGACGCGTCAAGAAAACAAGCAACGGTGCGAGGTGAACAAACCGGTTGGAGGGCATCTTGAAGTCCGCTATTACCCACCGCTTCCCGGGAGCCAGGGAACGGGCACCACTCTTTATAATCTTGTCAAAATCAGGCGCAAGTGTGATAGCGAAGGTCGATAGTATGCCTCCCACCCCGTTCGGGAACTGGAATGACGCCGCATCGCTTTGCACCAGCTCAACATTCGACCAACGGTTTTCCTCTACCCGCTTTCTGGCCTGTGACAGCATTGCATCTGTGATGTCCACTCCGATTATTTTCCCGTTAGGGCCAACCGCCTGCTGAAGCAGCGGGAAGTTCCCGCCGGTGCCACACCCTATTTCCACCACCGTATCTCCGGGGTGCAGGTTCAATGCCAGAACAGCCTTTTCACGGTATGCCTGGAGTCTGAAACCAATCAGGTAGTACAGGTTTGCTGTAAAATTATATCGCCTGGCCCTTCTGCGGTAGAGGTGGATTACGCTTTCTTTCTCTACACGAAATGACTTGCTCATTGTCTACCTCGTTTCATCGGGCACATCATGTCCTCTCATGCTTATCGTTGAAGAAACAAAAGCCCTCACCGACAGTCATAAGCAACTCGCATTTTATGGCCGAAGATTCAGCTTGCTACAGTTCTAGTCCTTGACATACTTGGCAGGGTTGGCGTCAAAGGTTTTCTTGCAGCCGGGGGCGCAGAAATAGTAGGTCTTGCCTTTGTACTCTGATTTTGCCGGGGCAGTCGCGGGGTCTACATCCATACCGCAAACAAGGTCTTTTACTTTGGTCCCACTGCCCGCGGGCGTTTGTTCTTTCTTGCCTCTACTGAAAAATCCCATAATCTTCCTCCTTATATTTTTTCGGCCGGCTACCGGCCTGCCGTCCTATTTCCTGGCATACCTTTCGACCACTTCTATTAGTTCATTGACATATTCGTCACTGCGTTCGTTCCGCGTCAGGGCGTCTTTGACACAGCCTTGAATATGGTCTTTGAGAATGATAGCCGCTACTTTGTGCGTTGCGGCAATTATGGATGAAAGCTGGTTCATCACATCGACACAGTACTTGTCTTCTTCAACCATTTTCTGGATGCCTTTAAGCTGCCCTTCCATTTTCCTCAAGCGCAGCAGGATTTCTTTCTTGTCTTCTATATAAGAGGGCATCACCCACCTCCGTATTTCTTGGTTATGCCCTATGGGGGCATCAGAGATATTATATAAGACCAAAAGGTGAAAGTCAACGGTCAGTTCAATTTTGGGGAGTGCTGAAAAGGTCGTCTGAGGCTATCCGAAAATAGCGAATGGCACGTTGAAATAACGTTTTCGGCCTGCTTAATGTCATTCCCGTCCGCCTGAGGCGGAGAATCCAGGTGAGGTAGGTAGGCAGGTAGGTTGGATTTTGGGACTGCCTGCTTGCCTTCTCTGACTTGCTCGCTGTACGAAACTTCGGCGGGTGGGTCAACTCCGAGAATGACAAAACGTTTTACTTTATGGGGCAGCCTCGGTTAAGTTTTTGTTAAAAGGCACTTGACATTGGGGGAGCACATGTTATATAGTACTGGCTAGATGCCCACTGGGGGCATGAGGGATGATTGCTCAACAACAAAAGTTTTTGCGCTGAACAATAATTTATTGAAGAGAGAGGTGCGCCATGGTTGAATTCCTGCAAAGCTATGGAATATGGATATTTTTCGGGCTAATGTTCTTGCTGATGCTCCGCAGTCACGCGCATGGCGGAGGCGGGTGCTGCGGCGGCCATCAGCATGACTCGGTTCCGGAGGCGAAAACTGAAGAGGAAAATCAAACTTCGTCCGGCAAACGTAGCTCTGGATGCCATTGACAGAGGACAGAAGTCAGAAGTCAGACGCACAGGTGGATTGAATTTGGGTGGAGGTCTACTGACTTGAGCGGCGCTGGTTATCAAAAAATCGGAGTATAATAGAACTTATCGGGAGCATGCTATGGCAGATAAAAGTTCAAAGAAAACATCGCTATCGCTCGGCATAGGCGGCATGACCTGCGCTTCCTGCGCGGTCAACGTGGAGACGGCACTCAAGGGCGTGCCAGGAGTCAAGAACGCAGTGGTCAATCTGGGCACAGAGAAAGCCCTGGTGGACTACGACCCGTCCAGGGCATCGCTTGCCGAAATGAAAAAGGCAGTGGATGACATCGGGTACAGCGCAGTATTGAACACCACCACGCTCCAGGTCACCGGCATGACCTGCGCTTCCTGCGTCGAGCACGTCGAAAAGGCCGTTGGAGATCTGCCCGGCGTGGCCAAGGTTGTGGTGAACCTGGCCCTGGGGAAAGCACAGATTGAATATGCCCCGGAAATCACCTCCGTAACCCAGATAAAGAAGGCCATACAGGAAGCAGGCTACGGGGCGGTAGAAATCGCCGAGGGACAGGAGGCGCTGGACCGGGAGAAAGAGGCCCGCCAGCGCGAGATTCGCCGCCAGCTTACCAATCTTATTATCTCCGGCACGCTGGGGACACTGGTGATGATAGGTATGCTCCAGCCTTACTGGATTTTCCCCCTGTTCGTCCCGGAGTGGCTGAACAACAAGGTGGTGCTGTTCTTTCTGACCACCCCCATCGTCCTCGGCCCCGGCCGGCAGTTCTTCGTCAATAGCTGGAACGGGCTGAAGCGCGGACTGACCGATATGAACCTGCTTTATGCCACGGGTATCGGTGCAGCTTACGGCATTGCCATCGTAAACACGTTCTGGCCGGATGCCGGCTTCGGCGGCAAAGAGGCCACCTTCTATGAGGCAGCGGCGCTGCTCACCGCTTTCATTATCCTGGGCAGATACCTCGAGGCAGTAACCAGGGGCCGCACCTCCGAGGCTATCCGCAGACTGATGAAGCTACAGCCCAAGCGGGCGCGGGTAATCAAAGACGGTCAGGAAGTGGAAATCTCTGCCGAAGAGGTGCAGATAGATGACATCCTGGCGGTGCGGCCCGGCGAGGCTATCCCTGTCGATGGAGTTGTGGTTGAAGGGTACTCATCGGTCGACCAGTCCATGATTACCGGCGAGAGCATCCCGGTAGAGAAAAAGTCTGGCGATGAGGTCATCGGCGCTACCATGAACAAGACCGGCGCCTTCAAGTTCCGGGCGACCCGCGTGGGCAAGGATACCGCCCTGTCCCAGATTATCAAGCTGGTGGAAAATGCCCAGACTACCAAGGCCCCGATACAGAGGATTGCCGATATAGTGGCAGGGAAATTCATCCTGGGCGTCCACGCCCTTGCCCTGGCAACGTTCCTGTTCTGGTTCTTTGTGGGCTTCGGGCTGTGGTTCACCCCGGAGAGCAGCCTTTTGCTCACCCCCTATCAGTTGACCGCTATCGGCGCTTTCGGGTTTTCCTTGCTGGTCTCGGTGACGGTGCTGGTCATTTCCTGCCCGTGCGCCGTGGGGCTGGCAACACCGAGCGCCATCATGGCGGGGTCTGGCAAGGGAGCGGAGTACGGCATCCTTTTCAAGGGCGCGGACGCCATCGAGGCCAGCTCGAAATTGCAGGTTATCATCTTCGATAAAACGGGCACCTTGACCAAAGGCGAACCCTCCGTTACCGATGTGGTTGCGACTGAGGGCCTGACACAAAATGAAGTCCTGCGGCTGGCGGGTGTTGCCGAAAAGAACTCGGAACACCCCCTCGGCGAAGCCATAGTACAAGGCGCAAAAGAACGGGGGCTCAAGCTAGAGGATGCTAAAGACTTCAATGCCATACCCGGCCACGGCGTGGAGGTGCAGCTCGATGGGCGCAGCATCTTACTGGGCAACCGGAAGCTCATGGCGGAGCGTAATATCCCCCTGAACGGACTGACGCCGGAGGCGGAACGACTGGAGGGCGAGGGCAAGACGGCCATGTTCGTCGCCTTCAACGGAAAGCCTGCGGGAATCGTCGCGGTAGCCGATACCCTGAAAGAGACCTCCGCGCAGGCGGTCGCGGAGCTTCACCGCATGGGCCTGAAGGTGGCGATGATTACCGGAGACAACCGCCGCACCGCTGAGGCTATCGCAAAGCAGGTGGGCATCGACCGCGTGCTGGCGGAGGTGCTTCCGGAGAACAAGGCTAACGAGGTGAAGAAGCTCCAGTCTGAAGGTCTCAAAGTAGCGATGGTCGGCGACGGCATCAACGATGCGCCCGCGCTGGCACAGGCCGACGTGGGGATTGCCATCGGCTCCGGCACCGATGTTGCCAAGGAGACCGGCCAGGTCATCCTCATCAAGGACGACCTTCTGGATGTGGTGGCCGGAATACAGGTGGGGCGGGCTACCATTCGCAAGGTGAAGGAGAACCTGGTGTGGGCCTTCGCCTACAACACGCTGGCTATTCCGCTGGGTATGGGATTGCTTTACCCCTTCTTCGGAAAGGTGGTCAGCCCCGAGCTGGCGGCCCTCTTGATGGCTACCAGTTCGCTGTCGGTTACCCTGAATACGCTGAGGATGCGCGGGTTTGTGCCAGCCATCCGCCGTCGCGGACAAGCGCCGGCATTGCGGACGCAGCCCGTACAGGCAAGCTAATGGAGATGTTACGATGAAAAATGTTGGACTTATAAGCGCAATTATCTATACCAGCGTATCCGTGATTGCCAGCGGACTATTCCTTCTTGCCACGCTATCCGGCAAGTATACCGTGATAGAACGCGCGGGCGGAGCGGCCTGGGTGTTTCTGCTCTCCATGATTATCCTCATGCCCCTCGTGACACCGATGGTGAAGAAGAGATTGCAGGGGTAGGTGCTCATACTATGCCTTGTTACCGAGGTTTTGGTATAATCAGGGTGTCTGCAAATAAGCTTGAAAGGTGCAGGGGATGAGCGCGGCTAAACAGGAGTTAAAAAAAGTTGTTGGTGAATTCTCTGAAGACGAGAGCCGTATACTGCTAAGATTTGCCGAGTGGCTTAAAGAACAGGGAGAAGAACTTACCGGCAAAGAGCTTGCCATATTGCGCAGAGGGGAAAAGCAGGTTCGGGAGGGGGAATTCGTATGGTGGCGAGACGTCAAGAGAACCGATGTTTAGAGTCGCCCTTTCGAAGGAAGCTCTCAAGTACTACAACAGAGTTAGCGTAGTCAACCGCCGCCAGGCTGGACAGGTGCTTTGCCAGTTTAGAATCTGAGCCTCTTAAAAGTTCAAACATCAAATCTCTCAAAGGAATGGCCGGTAAATATCGGTATAGAGTAGGAAGCCTCAGGGTGATTTACGAGGTTGATAATGCAAACAGTACTGTGTACGTAATTGCCATCCTGCCCCGTGGACAGGCGTACAAGTAGCTTGTTGCAGTTGGGTCCGTACTTCATGACATGGTTTCGTGGTTTCATAGCGTTAAACCATTTTACCACTTGTATTGCTTCGCTTTCTCGCTTCTACCCCTTACCCTGATTTCTGCCATAATCAGATATTCAATTTCATTGACGTTTCACAGAGGCCAAGTAAATTGCATGTGCTCTTTAACATTGGTATACTGTCAAAAGTAAGTGATGGCTCACTTACGGATTGCTTGCGCTATCCCAGCGAATACATTTGGAAAGGGAGTAGAAAATGATTGCATTACTCTTTATCGGTATAATCGCCCTTATCGTTGGACTCGTTTGGCGGGCAACTAAGGAAAATCGGGAGGATCCCAAAGCTAGACTTGAGGCTAACATTATCAGTATTGTCGGGGTCGTTCTAATTGTCGCAAGTCTCATCTTCGGTTCATTTACGACTGTCCCCGCGGGTAATCGTGGGGTGGTCATCCGGTTCGGTGCGGTGACGGGCGCTATCCTTGATGAAGGCCTCCAAACGAAAATACCATTCCTCGATTCGGTGGTGGTCATGTCGGTTCAGACCCAAAAATATGAAACCGCTGCTGCCTCAGCATCCCTTGACCTTCAAGACGTCAACACTACCATTGCCCTCAACTGGCGTTTGGAACCAGGCAAAGCCGCCGAGGTTTACCGGACGCTGGGACTGGATTTCATCAACAGGATCGCCGCTCCCGCCGTCCAAGAGACCATTAAGCAGGTCACTGCCAGATACAATGCGGAAGACCTAATCCTGAAACGTGAGCAGGTCAAAGGTGAGATTCAGGAGAACCTATCGAATCGGCTTTTACAGCGCGGCATTGTCACTGAGACGGTATCAATAACGGAGTTCAAGTTCAGCACAACATTCATTGCCGCCATTGAATCTAAGGTAGCAGCGGAACAGGCGGTACGCGAGGCCACGAACAAGCTGCAGCGTGTCAAAGTTGAAGCTGAACAGGCAGAAGCCCAGGCCAAGGGAGAAGCATCTGCTCGAATCGCAAAGGCACAAGGCGAAGCTGAATACATTCGGGTTGTTACCGGCGCTCAGGTTGCCGCTAACAAAGCTATTGCGGAATCTCTAACACCTCAAGTGCTGCAATATATCTTGATAGACAGACTCGGAGAAGATATCAAAGTTATGGTGATACCTTCGGGTCAGGGTCTCGACCTTGTACTTCCTGATATTAAGCCGTGAAATACGAACGATTAGCCGTGCTATCCTTGTTCAGGGCTGCTGCACCATGAGCATTACCGTAGCTGCAACTATGACAATGAAACGTACGCATGGAAGGGCAAACATTCCGATGTTCGTTCAATGACACTCAAGTTTTTAGCCGCTTTAATTATTCTTAGTACTTCTTTACTATCTTTCTTGAAAAACATTATTAATTATGAAATCTTCAAAATAGCCTCAACTTTACATAACCGGCGAAAAAAATCAAATATACCCTTGCTTCCCAAAATAGCTTCAGGTAGACATAACTCTAAAACAATTATTCGTAGCTAATCAGCTTTGATTCGTTTCTCGTAAAAAAGCACATTGCTGGAGAGTTTTGTCGCAATGGGTTTCCTGAACTTGCTTGCCCTCCGGCTACCGGCTTCTTTCCTTAAACAATCCTTCCTATCTCCGCCCCTTCGCGGATGGCATCCATGGCGTCCCTTGGCTCCGCGCAGTCGCCTATCCTGTATATCTCCGGGACAGTGCCTTTAAGCTGCTCGAAGAGCGCGTTCTCAGGTTTTGCGCCCACCGCCAGCACCACGGTGTCCGCCTTCAGAAAAGCAGTCTCTTGCTCGAAGTCGATGTACACGCCGGTTTCTCTTATCTCTCGCACACGCGCCTGGGTATATATGTAGACGCCGTCTTCAATTAGTCTGTCTCTCAAGGCAAGATATACCCAGTGGATGATGGCCTGTCCGCTCCCGTGCTGTCGCAGACCTGACCGGGCGACTATCGAGACCTTCTTTCCCTGTTCTGCCAGCAAGATTGCTGCTTCCATTGCCCTGTATTTTCCCCCGACCACTACCACGGTCTTGCCCACTTTGGCCTTCCCCACGAAGACGTCCACTGCCTGCACCACGTTCTTGTTGTTTACGCCGGGCACGTCCAGGATGGCAGGCTTCGCGCCGGTAGCTACCACCACGGCATCCGGCTTATTTTCCGCTACAAACTGGCGCGTCACCGGCTTGTTGAGAATGACCTTTACACCGGCCTTCTCCAGGCTACGGCTCAAGTCCCTGGCCACGCTGGCAAAGGCTTCCTTTTGAGGCTCCAGCGACGCAATGTTCCACTGGCCGCCTAATTTGCTGTCGGCCTCATACAGGGAAACCTTGTGGCCCCGCTCTGCCAGGACTCTGGCAGCCTCCATGCCGGCAAGTCCGCCCCCTATGACCATAATTCGCTTTGGGGAGGCCGCCGGTTTCAGGATAAACTCCTTCTCCCGCAGAACCGCGGGGTTAACGGTGCACGAGATGCCGCCATGCGCAGATTTCATCGATTTTATCATGCAGCCCATGCAGTAAATGCAGCGCCGGATTTCATCGGTACGCCCTTCCCTGGCCTTGTTCGGTAGTTCGGGGTCGGTCAAAAAAGGCCTGCCCATTGCCACGAAGTCTGCTTTCCCTTCCCGCAAAATATTTTCCGCAAGGGCGAGGTCGCCTATCTTTCCCACTGCTATCACAGGAACGGTTGCGACCTTTCTTATCTCTTCTGCGAGGTGAACATTAAGTCCGTCAGGAAACAGATAGTTGGGGATACCCCACTTGTAGCTCTCCCACTGTCCGGCTGAGACGTGTAACGCGTCTGTTCCTGCTTTAACCAGAAGCGGAGCTACTTGTTTGCTGTCCTCGATGGTGATACCGCCATCGAGATAATCAGCGCCGCTCAGCCTGAAGCTGATAGGGAAGTCAGTGCCCACTTTCTGTCTTACTCTCTGGATAACCTCGCACGCAAACCTGGCTCTTTTCTCCACGGTCCCCCCGTATTCATCCTGTCTTCTGTTATCCAGGGGAGACAGGAAGGATGAGATTAAGTCACCGTGGCAGCCGTGGATTTCAATAATGTCAAGTCCGGCATCCTTTAGCCTCCGGGCTCCCTCGGCGAAGGCTTCAACCACACGCTCGATGTCCTCTTTGGTCGCTTCCCTGGGGGCTTTTCCGCTGCCTACCCAGGGAATTGCGGATGGTCCCAAGGCTACTATATGGGGGTCGGTACTGCCGGTTAAGACTTTGCCTCCATGCTCCAGCTGCCAGCCAATCTTGGCCCCATGCCTGTGCACGGCGTCGGCCAGTCTTCTGAGAGGAGCGATAAACTTGTCATCATATATCGCGGGAATTGTTGAGCGGGAACTCTCTTTCAGGATAGAGGCTGTTTGTCCCAATATTAGTCCCACTCCTCCCTTCGCTCTTTCAACATAATAATCTATCATTCGGTCGTTTATGCTGCCGTCTTCATTGTGAGCGTGAGTGCCCATTGGAGCCATTAGCAGCCTGTTTCTGATTTCTACTTTGCCTATTCTGCCCGGTTGAAACAATTTCACAAATTGCCCCACCTGAAATCTCCTTAAATAAAACTGACCTTTGGTTGTAATGAGTAAATGATGATGCTCTTTTTGAAGTTCATACCCGCTGGTGGCGAAAGACTACCATGCCGCGTTGGGAAGGAAGAGGGCTATTTGAGGGAAGATGATAAGGAACGTAACGTTGACCGCTTGTATCAGAAGGAACGGGGCTGCGCCTCTGAAAATATCCATGACTGAAACATCCGTAACAACACTGGCAACGCCAAAAACTGTTATGCCCATGGGTGGCGTAATAAGCCCCACTTCTGTCATCTGTACTACAATGACGCCGAACCATATTGGGTCGAACCCCAGAGCTACCACCGCTGGAAATACTGCCGGTAGCGTTAATATCATCATCCCCAGGGCATCGATGAAACATCCCAGTAGCAGGTACAGTCCGAGTATCCCTATAAATATCACCATCCGGGAAACTTGCAAACTCAAAATCCATTTAGTTATGCCCTCCGGAAAACCGGCATAGGCCAGAAACCGGGCAAATATAAGGCTGGCAAAAATTATAGTAAATATCATTGATGTTGATAGAATGGTCTCAAGGGCTGCATGCTGCGCCCGTGAAAGTGTCATACGGCGGGCTATAGCACACAGGAGAAACGCAGCCAGAGCGCCTATTGCGGCAGCTTCCGTGGGAGTGGCAATGCCAAAATAGATGCTGCCCATTATGGCAAGCACGATTACGGGCACCCCCAAGGCATATTTCTCTTCCAGGAATATGCCCCATCTCATGGCTTCCTTTCGCATGATGGGCTTTTCACGCATCCTGCAGTAGCCAATCAAATACAGCACAAACAGAAAAGCCGTGAAAAAACCGGGAAGGAAACCTGCCAGAAGCATCTTGCCAACGGGTTGCTCCGTAAGAATGGCATACACTACCAGGCTTATGCTTGGCGGTATCATCGTTGCCAGGGTCCCCGCTGCGGACACAAGTCCTGTAGCCAACTTTGCGGTATAGCCGTACTTTCTCATCTCCGGTACGGCTATTTTCCCCATCAAGGTGGCGGTTGCCAGCGTGGAGCCTGAAGTAGCAGCCATCGCTGTGCAGGCGGCTACCGTGGCTATGGGTAGCCCGGCCTTCAAACGGCCCAGTACCTGGTGGCCGATTCTGAAAAGGGCTTCCGTTGAGCCGCCATAATAGGCGAATGCCCCGAGCAACAGGAACATCGGCAGGACACTGAGACTGTAGCTTGCCGTGCTCGAATACGGCATCATCCCCACCAGTCCTGCTGCTGGCGTCCACCCGGTAAGAACCAGAAGTCCGATAAATCCGGCGATGCCCACAGCCGCAGCAATAGGCACACCCAATATCACGAAAATTATGACCAGGACAAAGGCCAGAGTGCCAATTAGCACGGTTTATCCTTTCGCTGAACTCGGCAGGGAAATGAGTTGCAAAAACAGGCGAACACATATCATGAGGCTGCCAAGGGGAATCATTATTGTGGAAGGCCAGGTTGGATATCCGGCTGCGGTTTTGTCACCGATGGCTATGTTTTGCTGGGCATACGCCCAACCATACCAAAAAACCATACCAAAAAAGAACAGACTCGCGAGCAGAGCTATGACCAGAATACTTAATTGCCATCGTCCGTGTAGATGCTCCACGAGCAAGCCTACTTTTAGATGCTTGCCCATTTTCTGGGTATAGGCCAGGCCCAGGAACACAATCGCCGGGATAGCTAACTCGGTCAGGTCCAGAGTGGCGCCGAATGGTTTATGCAGTAGATACCTTAACAACGTAGTGACAACCGTGAAGAACATAAGTGCAATAGCTACCCATCCGCCCACCACCCCGAATATCAGTTCAAGCCGTGAATACAGGTTCTGAAAAGTTGTAGCCAGGCGCCTCATTTGCGCATACCTATCCCTTCCTTGGTAGCGTTAACTCGCCACTGATGATAAACCAGGAGCCGTCCCCTTTCGCGCGTTGTCTTGACGTTATCCGAGAATAAGGCTGCCCGAAAATGCTATTCTTGAATCCGCCTGAGGCGGACGCCTCTGAAGGGCAATTGAAGAATCCGTATCTTCGAGCATAAGACACGGATTCTTCGTCCGCCCGGAATAGCAATTCGCTTTGCTGTTTTTGGATAGCCCCGCTATTTCATCATACGAGAGCGTGCTTCCTCAGGCGTCACCTTTGCCAGTTCTTTGACACGGTTTAACAGGTCTTTCTTCACCTGAGAAGTGCCTATCCATGTATCCCATACACCCTGTGCCTGGTCTTCAAGCTTCTGCCTGCTCGCAGGGTCGAATTTGAGGATTTGTACCTTTTCCTTTGCTGCCGTTCCTGCGAAATCTTTATCGGATATTGCGTACGCATTGTCAATTTGATACTTGTAGGCTTCGCCATAGCTTGAGGTTATTGCTTTCTTGTACTCACCCGGCAGGGAGTCCCATTCTGATTTCTTCATCAGGAATATGGCAGAGCCTACGGTGCCAAAGTCAATACCCTCGCTCCAGTATTTTCCCACCTGGAACAGCCCGTATGAAATAGCCCCGTAGTCCGCGAAAATCAGCGCATCTATGACGCCACGCTCAAATGACGGGAAAATTTCTGCGCCGGCCAGCATCACGGCTGATGCGCCGAATTTCTCAAGAACCTGTCCCTGCTCCTTGGTTGCCCGGAAGATTTTGCCTTTCAGGTCTTCCACCTTTGTCATAGGCGCCTTGGAAACTATTTGATAAGATGGCAGAGTCATATTAAAGAAATACGTTGCTCCCCATTGTGCCAGTTCATCTTGAAGAGGCTTGAACTCCGAGTACAATGCGCTGGCAATGTAGGCCAGCCTCCATTTGTTCTCATGTCCAGGTAAGAAGGGGAGGTCAAATACGGTGCTTAGCGGCAGCTTGCCGGGAACTTCCGAGGCCGTCAAGTACGCTGCCTGGAATAGACCTGCCTTCAGCCCATCAAGCTCCTGTTTTGCGGGGGCTAGCTGCTCCGCGTAATAAATCTTAATCTGGAACTTGCCGCCGGTCTTCTGGGCAACCAGTTCGGACATTTTTTCCATGCCTTCCATGGAAGTCCTGCGTTGACCTCTGCCGGACAGTTTCCAGGTGATTTCAGGAAGCGCTTTAGCTGCCGGTGTCGCAGTCGGAGTTGGCTTTGGCGCAGGGGCCGGGGCTGGTGCCGCAGTTGTGGCGGGCTTCGGCGCGGGCGCCGGGGTGGCTGTAGGAGTCGGCTTTGGAGCCGGCGCTGGCGCTGAGGGGCCGCAACTTAACACTGGTAACACTAGCATAAAGACCAGAATAGAACCAAGGATAACGTGTAGCATCGGTAGCCTTCTTTTTCCGATTTTCATTTTTGCCTCCTTACAAAGTCATTTGCATTAGCCTGCATACGAATGTCACTCATATTTTGATGCCATCCACCTCCCCAAAAGCGAACGTTGAACCAATATATCACTAGTCTGGTCGCATGTCAATATCTTGTAAGCGTCGGTTCAGCAAAGTCATGGTTGACGGCAATATGGGCATGGTGTATCCTTCTAGCAAAGATAGTTAGGAGGTATGCCTATGGTCGCACAATTGAAAGGGAGATTATACAAGGATTTAATAAAATTTACACCAAGTCGAATTGCTCTGCTAATAGCTCCTGTGCTTGCGCTCTTAAGTATTACATTCGGGAATATATCAGAATCTTTCCAAGAAATAGTATCATCCAATCAAACAATCCAGAAAATTCAGGAGGTCACTAAGATGCCAGGATGGTTTGTCTTTTGGGTATTACTTCCCCTAGCTGTGGCAGTGTTCGCATATCTGTGGGTAAAAGCTGGCAAAGAAGATAACTCAGAGCAATTATTAGCTGATATGAACAAGACATTGAAGGCAATAGCACGTAAATTAGGAGTAACAGATGATGACTATACAGAACGTTCAACAAAACCAAAATCCTAGTCATTGCCCGAATTGTGAATCCGACCATATTGTGAAATACGGGACTTACGAAGGCGTGCAACGTTATTTCTGCAAAGTCTGTAAGCGGAAGTTTGTACCAAATAGGGCGTTACCCAAAATGAAAACCCCTTCCAATGTGGTAGCGTCGGCTTTAAGTGGTTACTTTGGCGGTATGCCTCTCGATGCCATTCAGAGACATCTACAGCAGCAGTATGGCGTGTATATGTCCGAGATGGGTATCTATAACTGGATTGTTCGTTTTGCAGGCCAAGCCGTGAAGCAGGCGAAGGAATTCAAACCTGTTACTGGTGATACGTGGGTAGCAGATGAAACTGTTATAAAGGTCGGGGGTAAGAACGTTTGGTTCTTTGACGTAATAGACCAAGACAGTCGCTACCTACTGGCTTCACGAATTGCTCTTTCCAGAAATATCAAAGAGACTGCGCTTGTTATGAAGGAAGCACAAAGGGTAGCGGGCAAGTCACCCAAACGTATCCTAACAGATGGTATGACTGCATATCCTGATGGTATTGAAGGTGTCTTTGGAGCGGATACAAAGCACCAACTAGGGACTCCGTTTAGCGTTCTGAGTAGTGGCGAAAGCACGGCTATTGTCGAACGCTTCCACGGAACTATGAAGGATAGAACAAACGTCATTCGTGGCTTTAAGAACATGGAACACGCCAACCTACTCACCGATGCTTGGCTTGTCCACTACAACTTTTTCAAAGAACACGAATCGCTAGGCAATATACCACCTGCACAAGCTATGAAAACGCCTGTACCGCTTAAGGATTGGGTAGGCGTAATTCAAGCCACGAATAAAGCGATGGTAAGCGCAAAGGCTTGCGCCAATGTTACGGAAAACAGGCCAATAAGAATCACCCCGAAGATGCCACGAATAACGCCCAAGTTTAAGAGGTTGCCTAAATGAAATCAACCACGATTATACTGAACCTTTTCGGAAGCCCTGTTGACACTGAATTTTGGCAGTGGTATTCTATCCCAAGTCTTGTAACCAGGTCAATTAGCGGGAGGCTGAGACTGCTTTAAGCTTGTGAGTGTAAAGTTAATCTTTTTATCCGAATCATTTGCAGGAAGGAGAGCAAGATGAAGTTTGCTAACAGATTATCCCCCGCCCTGGCCCACATGTGCGCCGGAGCGCTGACCAGGAAGTTTGTTCAACCTAAACCCGGCGAGCAGGTGATGATTCTGGCAGATTCTGAATCGGATGCGGACTTTGTTCATGCACTGGCGGCAACTATGACCAGCCACGGCGCTGAGCCAACGGTGGTGATAATACCCCCCACTTTTATGGAAGATGGTGACAGACCTCTCACACGGATAGCCCTTGAGGCGCTAAAGGCCACCGATATATACATAGCGTTTGCGGCTACCACATCTCTTGCCGTCCACAGCGAGGAGATTACGGAGGCTACCCTCGGCAGGACAAGACAAAAGAATATGAGAATGCTCCTTATCGGAGGGCGATATAACTCCGGTCTGTATGGCAATGCGTGGCAATATATGCTGGAAGCTTTGAACCATGATTACGAGAAGGTAGCGGAATGGTGCAGAAAATTCTGCGGGCATATAAACGGCAAAAAGAAGATACGGGTAACCAGTAAGGAGGGCAGTGACTTCACCGCTTCGCTGGAGGGCATAACCTATCGCCCTGAATGTGGTTTCGCAAGGGAACCCGGCGAAATAGGCGGAGTGCCCGGGGGAGAGGTGTGGGGAGGACCGGCGGAGTTTACCTGCGAAGGTGTGATTGCGATAGATGGCCCTATAGCCTATGTGGCGCATAAACCGAAGCTGAGTCAGCCCGTCCTGGTGACCATGAAAAAGGGCAGGGCAGTGGACATCAAGGGTGGTGAAGAGGCCGATGCGCTCAAAAGATGGATGGACAAATATGAAAATGCTGATGTCCTGGCAGAGCTCTCCCTGGCAACCAATCCTTTCTTGAAACCCACTGGAGAAGTTAATATCATAGATAAGAGGGTCCTGGGCACCATGCATGTCGCCTTTGGTGAAAATAAGTTTCAAATCTGGCCCCGTGGCACTGTCTGGAGTCCGGTGCATGCGGACATGGTGCTGTTAAAGCCTTCATGCTGGGTTGATGATGTCCAGCTCCTTGACAACGGTGTTCCCGTAGTCTAAGCTACTGGCAGCCAAGGAGGAGAATATGTTTGAAAAAGCGAAGATAGATGAACTGAAGACCGATATCAAGAAATGGGAAAAGGAGAACTCTGCCAGACTCCGAACCCTTCGCAAACCGGTTGAGGAATTTGCCACCGAGTCCGGCATTCCGGTGAAGACGGTATATACCCCTGCCGACCTGAGCGATAAGGGGTTTGACTATTCGAAGGACCTCGGTCTTCCCGGACAGTACCCTTTCACCAGGGGTGTCTCTCCGAGCATGTACCGTGAAAAACTATGGCACAGCTCGATATACTCCGGGTATCCCACACCGGAGGAATGCAACGATTTATGGAAAACCATTGTTGCCGGTGGCGGAAGGGAAATCTTCATTGCGTTCGATTTACCCACTCAGCTGGGAATTGACCCGGATAACAAGAGGGCGGAGGGAGAGGTGGGCAGAGTCGGCGTTTCGTTGTCATCGCTCAAAGACTGGGAGATTGGGTTCGATGGGATTGACCTCAGAAAGATCTCGCTGTCGGTGAACCTTAATGCGCCGGGAATCATAGCAATAGCCACTCACCTGACCCTGGCAAAGCAGCGCGGGCTTGATTTGGCGGAAATCGAAGGCACTTGCCAGAATGACATCCTGAAAGAATATACGGCCAGGGGAAATTTCATCTATGCTCCTAAACACGGCGTACGCCTGGTGGGTGATACGCTGGCCTACTGTGCGGGGCGCAGTCCGCTTTACCGCCCTATCCAGATATGCGGGATGCACTTCGGGGATAGCGGTGTGCCGCCGGTCCGCGAGGTAGCGCTGGCATTGTGCGATGCTATTGCTTACTATGATGATGCCACAAAAAAGGGGATAAACATCGATGACATCGCCCCTGGTGTCAGCTTTCTCATGTGCACGGAGTATGATAGCTTCTTCGACCAGATAGCCGCGCTCAGGGCTATGAGAAAGCTCTATGCCAGAATCTTGAAAGAACGCTATGGAGCTAAGAAACCGGAATCATTGATGGCCCATTTCTTCGGAGGACAGGGAGGAAAAACATATACCAGGCAGCAGTACCTGAATAACATCGGCAGAATAACCCTCTCCGTCCTTGCCGGAGCGCTGGCCGGATGCGAACGCATCGTGGTGTCCGCCTATGATGAGCAGTTCGGCATACCCACGAAGGATGCGATGCTTACCACCGCGAGAATCCAGAACATATTATCCTATGAGACCGGCGTGCCGGATACCGTCGACCCGCTGGGCGGTTCCTATTTCGTCGAGTCTCTGACACTGGAATCCGAGGAGAAAATCGAGAAAGAATTAGATGAAATCATGAAGAACGGTGGGGCAATAGCGTGCATTGAGAGCGGCTATATCCAGGCTATGCTTGCCAGAGATGGATACAAATGGATTAAGGACAGGCAGGAAGGTAAAGTGCCATGGGTGGGAGTGAATCTGTTTACCACGGAAGAGGAAGATAAGCCGTTAAAGGTGTACCGCGCTAATCCGGCCACTGAAAGCCAGCGCAGGGAAGCTGTGCGAGAACTCAGGAAGAAACGCGATAATCAGAAGGTTAACAGAGCCCTGGATGAAATCAAAGCTACAGCGGCGTTGCCGCCGACAAAAGAGAATAGCCTGATGCCTTCCGTAATGGAGGCGGTTGGCGTTTATGCCACGGTAGGGGAAATATGTGATGCGCTGAGAAGCGTTTGGGGTGAGTGGAGAGAGCCCGGGGTCTAAGCTAAAGAGGAGAAACAAATGGGAAAACCAATAAAAGTCCTGTTGACCAAGGTGGGACTGGACGGCCATAACTGGGGTGTTCTGGCCGTTGCCTCCGCGCTTCGAGATGCCGGTATGGAGGTGATATACCTCGGCCGTCATAGAACACCGGAGGAGGTTGCCGCGGTTGCAATTCAGGAGGACGTGGACATCGTTGGTTTAAGCTCGCTTGCCGATGGTCACCGCGTGTTAGCGCCGCGGGTGGTTTCCTTGCTCCGCGAAAAGGGCTCGGATATCCCGGTGATACTGGGAGGATTCATTCAGCCGGAAGATGTTCCGGAGCTTAAGAGCAAGGGAGTCGCGGAGATTTTCGGCATACATTCGAAGTTTGGAAATATAGTTGCTTATATCCGCAGCAATGTCGAAAGCAGGCGTGCACAGACTGCACCTTAGTGCGTAGTTATAACCACTATATAAAAAATCGAGGATGTCCGAAATGTCGGCGTTATGAACAGAGTATTCCTCCCTTCTGTAAAATGTCATTCCCGTCCGCCTGAGGCGGAGGAATCCAAGGGGTTGGGATAAGGTAAGTTCTGGATTCTGGCCTTCGCCAGAAAGACAAAAACCTCAACTTTTTGCTTTGAATAATTCCAACATATTTCCGAGACAGGATAACAGTCTAGCCTCTACAAGGAGAATCCACGATGAAATTAGAAAAGCTGTTTGAACCCGGGAAGATTGGGACACTGGACTTAAAAAACAGAATTGTCATGCCCGCTATGACTACCAACCTCGGTGACAATTCTGGACTGGTGAACACCCGGACGGTGGAGTATTACAGTGAGCGGGACAGACCGAATGTCGGGTTAGTTGTCATAGAGGCAACCAACGTTGGTCCTGGCGGCAGGATGTTTGCCCTTCAACTGCGCATAGATGGCGATGACTGCCTCCCTGGCCTGACCAGGCTGGCTTCGGCCATAAACAAGGCCGGCGCTAAGAGCGCCATTCAGTTGAGTCATGGAGGAAGGAAAGCCAGGCGAGAATTCAATAAGGGCGCTCAGCCTGTTGCTCCATCGAGCATCACTGCCTTCCATTATGATACACCGAGAGAACTGACGCTTGAAGAGATTGATAACATTTTGGAAGCCTTTGCTGATGGGGCAAGAAAAGCGCAGGAAGCTGGATTTCACGCTGTGGAGCTTCATGCGGCCCATGGTTACCTGATTCATAATTTCCTGTCGCCTTTAACTAACAAACGAACCGACCGCTATGGCGGCGACCTTGAAAGCAGGCTCAGGTTCGTCGGTGACATATACAGGCGAATACGGGCAAGGGTGGGAGATGACTATCCCCTTATCATCAGAATCAACGCCGACGATTATATCAAGGGAGGCATAACCCTCGGCGATGCTCAGCAGATGGCGGTGCTGTTGGAGGAAATCGGCTTTAACGCAATCAGTATTCTGGCAGGTTATGCCGCCTCATCGGAAGAAGGATACATAGCTCAAATGGCGCCTTCGGGAGTCTTTCCCATGGCATTCCCCAGAGGCGGTTTCGTTTACCTGGGAGAAGGCATCAAAAAATGCGTCAGGGTCCCGGTAATCACCTGCGGCAGAATCAACGAACCTCAGCTTGCTGAACGGGTGCTGGAAGAGGGGAAGGCGGATTTCGTAGCCATCGGCAGAGGACTTCTGGCGGATGCCGAGTTTGTGACCAAGTCATTCGAAGAAAGATTCGCGGATATACGGAAATGTGTGGCTTGCAGGACCTGCATGTCGGCCATATATGCCGGTTCTCCCGTGAGATGCGCGGTAAACGCTGAGGTGGGCAAAGAGAAAGAATTCAGGATAAAGCCGTCGAAGAGACAGAGAAAAGTCCTGGTTGTGGGGGGTGGTCCTGCGGGAATGGAAGCAGCGAGGGTCGCCGCCCTCAGGGGACATGAGGTAGTGCTCTGCGAAAGCAATTACAGACTGGGAGGCAACCTGGTTCCCGCGGCAGCGGTATCTTTCAAGAAGGAGTTGCTGGAGTTGCTAACGTATTTGTCGGGCCAGGTCCAAAAGCTCAAGGTAGACATCAGACCGGGCACGAAGGTCGACATAAAATTCATAAAATCGATTAAGCCGGATGTTGTGGTCCTGGCTACCGGGGCTAAGTCCATTCTCCCGGATATCCACGGAATCCGGAGAAAAAATGTTGCCACCGCAGTCAATGTGCTGGAACGCAGGCAGGAGACCGGCCTGAATCCAATAGTTGTTGGCGGCGGCATGGTGGGATGCGAAACGGCGGTCTTTTTGGCGCAAAGCGGCCGACGTGTGACACTGGTTTCCAGGCGTAATACTGACTTCTCCGAGTCAAGCGGCCTGGCGCCCGATATGGAGGCATTCTTGAGGAAATGGCTTCTCTTTGAGCTGTGGCCTGAGCTTGGTATTAAGGTAATTGGCAATTCGACCTTCAAAGCGGTGACGGAAGAAGGTCTAATTGTGACAGACAGGGCTTCAAATGATAAACTGATAAGGGGAGACACTGTGGTGTTCGCACTCGGCCTAAGCCCTGTTAAAGACCTTGCAGAGTCGCTAAAACCGATGGGGATAGAATATTACGAGGTGGGAGATTGTGTCAAGCCTCGCCAGATTGTAGATGCCATTGCGGAGGGAGCAGCTATAGGATGCAGGATATAGAAGGCCAACTATCCATGATTCTCTTATTTGCCGTCTCATAATAATGGCTTATATATCAACCATTCCGGCGAAAGCCGGAATCCAGCCACGCCTTCTCCGTCTGGATTCCGAATCAAATTCGGAATGGACAACCTGGAAAGAGCGCATTTTTTATCACTCATATATGACGCAGCGAGCAATAGGTAATTGTTCAGTAAATTTGAAAGACTAGATTCAAGACACTAATTACCGTTGTTTTCTTTGTTGTAGATTTCTTAATTGTTCAAGGAGGGGATGATGGGGAGAAGCTCTGGTTCAAGCAGGCCTGACAGGGAAGAAAAGGTAGTCCCAACGCTCTGTTCCAGCCATTGCGGCGGCTCCTGCCTGCTCAGGGTCCACGTGAAGGACGGGGTCATTACCAGAATAGAGACCGACGATAGCAACGAGCCCCAGCTAAGGGGTTGCATGAGGGGGCGGGCCTACCGCCAGCGGGTGTATGCCCCTGACAGAGTCCTTTACCCGCTAAAGCGAATAGGGGAACGGGGTGAAGGCAAATTCCAGCGAATCTCCTGGGATGAAGCCCTTACCACCGTAGCCAGCGAGCTCAAGCGTGTCAGGGATACCTACGGGCCGGCTTCAATCATGTTAGCAGCGATGGGGGGAGACGTCACCATGCTTCACCGGGCGCACCTTGTCGATAGGCTGCTCTCTATGGCTGGCGGCTACACTCACACGTCCGGCATAACCTCCTTCGGGCAGGGCATGTTCTCATCCATAGCCACCTATGGCACTCTCTATGCCAGCAACGACCGGGCTGACCTCCTCAATTCCCGCTTGATAATACTATGGGGGTTCGACCCGGCAAAGAGCGTCAACGGCACCAACACTGCCTGGTATCTGGCCCGGGCCAGAGAGAAGGGCACCAGAATCATTTCCGTCGACCAGGTGTTCAGTGATTCTGCGGCTACCCTTGTGTCCGCCTCTGGCGGATGGATTCCTATAAAGCCCGCAACCGATACCGCCATGTTGCTGGCAATGGCCTACGTAATAATCACAGAAGGCCTTCAGGACCAGGCTTTTCTGGACAAATATACTTTCGGCTTCGATAAATATAAAGATTATCTCTTGGGCAAAGAAGACGGTATACCCAAAACACCGCAATGGGCTGAAAGCATCACCGGCGTTTCTGCGGAGACCATCGCTAACCTGGCACGTGAGTATGCTACCACTAAACCGGCAGCCTTGCTGTCTGGTATCGCGCCCGGCCGGACCACATGCGGGGAGATGCATCATCGCGCTGCGTCAGTACTGGCTGCAATAACCGGTAATGTTGGCATTCCTGGCGGTGACGCCGCCGGCAGAGCCTGGGAGTCATTCCTGGGTGGTTTGCCTTATAAAATCAGTCCGACCAGGACCGGCATGCCTACCGCCAAAAACCCGGTGGACGAAGGCTTTCCCTTATCGAAGAACCACCTGCCGGCTTATAGTGGCCCCTGGGTGCCCTACTCCAGGGTGGCCGATGCCCTTATCAAAGGCAAGGCAGGCGGTTACTATGCCGATTATAAGCTGCTGTTCATGGTGAACGTAAACTTTCTCAATGCCATGCCCAACATCAACAAGGTAGTTGAAGCCTTGAAGAAGCCGGAGTTCACCATGGTCATGGAGCAGTTTATGACGCCTACCGTCAAGTTCGCTGACATTGTGCTCCCGGTATGCACCTATATGGAGAGGAATGACTTCACTGCCGGTGCCCAGACATATTTCTACGGGTTTCAGAATAAGGCTATCGAGCCGTTAGGTGAATCCAAATCTCACCTCGATATTTGCACGGCCCTGGCTGAAAAGCTGGGAATATCGGACTACAATGACAAGACAGAGGACTACTGGCTGCGGCATCTTGCGCAAAAGGCCGAGATTCCGGATTATGAGCGGTTCAAGAAGGATTGTGTCTATCACATCGAGACTGATGAACCCTACGTGGCTTTCAAGGAGCAGATTGACGACCCGGAACATCACCCTTTCCGCACGCCGTCCGGCAAGATTGAGATATACTCCCAGGTGATGGCGGAGTGGAACAATCCCAGGCTTCCGCCGATTCCAAAGTGGATTGACTCCATTGAAATTCCTGGCGACCCACTGTCGGAGAAATTTCCCCTTCAGCTGATTACCTCGCACGGCAAGCGCCGCGCCCTGGGCCAGTTTGAAACCCTCCCGTGGCTCAAAGAGCTTGTGCCGCAAGAGGTGTGGCTCAATCCCGCCGATGCCCGCGCCCGGGGCATCAAAGACGGCGATATGGTTCAAGCATTCAACGGACGGGGTGTAGTGATGCTGCCGGCAAAGGTGACTCCCCGGATAATGCCGGGCGTAGTGCAGATTGAGTCTGGCGCATGGTACAACCCGGATGGGAAAGGCGTAGACCGGGGGGGCAACTCGAACGTGCTGACAACTGACGAACCGTCTCTCGCCGGCAATTTCTCTTACAACAACTGCCTTGTCGAAGTTAAAAAGGTTGAGGGTCAGGTCGATTAGCTGCACTGCTGAGGAACCCGGGAAGCTGGGAGATGTTCAAGTCGGAGGAAACGAAATGGGAGAGAACTTGCCATTAAAGCTGGACCACATTGGAATGCTGGTCCGGGATGTAGACAAGGCATCTGAATTTTATTCATTGTTGGGTATGGGGCCGTTTGAACCTCTCCACGCCAAGCTGTTGAATAGGTACATATACGGCAAGCCTGTTAACTATATCCAGAACAAGGTAAAAATTGGGCGAATGGGGCAAATTGAACTTGAGCTTATTCAACCTGATGAGCGGGACTCAATAAAGATGGAGTTTTTGAATAGTAAAGGCGAGGGCATCAACCATGTTTGCTTTGCTGTTGAAGACCTTAAAAGGGAAACTGCTGCGCTGGTTGGGAAGGGTTGCAAGGTTATCTCGCAAGGGGACTTTTCAAGCGGCGGCGGCTTCGTCATGTTGGATGCAAGCCAAATCGGTGGTATTCTCATCGAGTTAATCAAGTGGTGACGAAAGTCTCTTCGTGAACCAGAGATATTTCCTTTCTTTGGAGTTAGAAGGAGTCTGCAAACATGGAGTACCGCAGGCTTGGAAAGTCCGGCCTGAAAGTATCAGAGATTGGTCTCGGCACCAATTCCTTCGGTGACAAGACCGATGAACAAACGGCCATTAAAATAGTAAATTCCGCGTTTGAATTGGGCGTAAACTTTATCGATACCTCGTATGGCTACGCTCAAGGACGCTCCGAGGAAATAGTAGGCAAGGCAGTGAAGGGCAAGCGTTCAGAGGTGGTCGTTGCTACCAAGTTCGGCTTCCCGGGAAGAGTGGGCCCCAGGGAACAAGGAGGCTCACGCAGCTACATGATGAGGACAGTGGACGTTAGCCTCAGGCGTCTCAATACTGACTACATTGACCTGTACTATCTTCATTATCCCGATACGCAGACTCCAATTCTGGAAACTCTCCGTGCTATGGACGACCTCGTACGAGCCGGGAAGGTGTGCTACATCGGGTGCTCTAACCACGTTGCCTGGCAACTCTGTGAAGCCCTGTGGACTTCCAGACTGCACAATCTGGAGTCCTTTATCGTGGTAGAATCAAGGTACAACTTGCTTGACAGGGACATCGAAAAGGAACTGGTCCCTTGTTGCCAGAACTATGGCGTTGGAGTCATCCCCTGGGGCCCGCTGGCTGCTGGATTTCTGACCGGCAAATACCGCAGTGTCCGGGATATATCCAAAGATGCGCGTCTTTTGAATCCGGCTTCGTCTTACCGTGATGTCGCGACCGAAGCGAACTTCGATAAGCTGGCAAAACTGAGGGGTTTTGCAGATGCGCGTGGCCATGGCGTTGGAGAACTTGCCATTGCATGGTTGCTCTCCCATCCGTGGCTGGGTTCGGTTATTGCCGGCGCTACAAGCACCGAGCAGGTATCATACAATGCGGCTGCCACTGCCTGGAAGTTGACTTCAGAAGACCTCCGTCAGCTAGATGAAATACTGGCATAAGGCTGGCGACGAGGAACTGAAACATGCCTGATTGTGCTCCTCTTCAGGGTGATGTGCCGTCCTAAGAAATCCCTCTTTCGGTTCAAAGATGGGGGATACTCACGCCTTCCTGGTACCTTCTCTGGCAGACAGACTTTAAGCAAAATCTCAGTTAAAGGACTGGTTATCCCGGTACAGCTCGATTATGGTACTTCAGGGGTCTGTTGTGCAGGAAACTCTCTATCGAGTTAATTTCCTTTATGTCCGGTAATTCCTGATTCAGGAAGCGGGTAAGGCAACCCATATCGGAGAAGCGGGCGGAAAGAATAACGTTGAATCGTCCTGTGGACCCTGAGACAAGGTACACTGACGGGTTCTTCAGTATCTCACCTATAACCGGGCCGATATATTGGTTGGTTGCGGTAAGCCCGATGGTGGCCCAAACCTGGCCGTGAAAGATGTCCGGATTGGGCATTACCTGTATCTTAATCGCCTGGTTTTGAAGCATAGTCTTAATGCGTTTGCGTATGGTGCTTACGCTACTGCTGCCGATTTTGCTTTTTAGCTCTTCCGGAGTTACTGAGGCATCTTGCTCTAGAATACCGATGATGGCCCGGTCTAATTCATCTATTTTTGGACGCGATGTCGCGGCTGCCTGGCCAGGCCAGTAGTAATTGTAATATTTGCGGGGGCTGGTCAATATCATGGTCTCGGTACTGACGATGCCGTTTATGGCGGCTAGTTCGGTATTCACGAAGTTGGTCAATTTATCGATATCCTCAAACTGGACGGCAATCACGAAATCGTAAGAGCCCAAACTGTAGGCCACGAAATAAATCGATGGACTTTCAACCAGTTCACGCGCCACGCTACGCAGAGACCTGAGGTCTACCTTTATTCCTATCTTTGCCCATGCGCTGTAACCCAGCAGCACCGGATTACGCAGGGCCACTTTCTTGATTGTTCTATCTTCCATCATCGAATTGATGCGCCTGTGTATTGTCCTCTCGCTTACGCTAAAAGCCCGCGCCAGGTCTGCCTTGTTGACCACTCCGCGCTGTAGTTCGTTCAATAACTGCAGGTCCAGCTGGTTCATGTCGGTCACTATTCTTCCTTTC
>JACPPQ010000148.1 GCA_016190925.1 Chloroflexota bacterium
ACCAAAAGTTGAAGCAAAAGTATTTAGCTTCGAGCTACGCACAAGATAGAAAATGTTCTGCCATTTTTGCGCATGACTTTATTGTTAAGGGACTAAGGGAGCGCCGGCTTTTTCAATTTCACAAAAAGCCTTTCACCAGCAATTGTGGTCGCAGCAACTATAACTCCTAAGAGCAACATGTTAAAACTGGGATATAGAAGCAATAACCCGCTGACGCCGTATAGCAGTCTGAAAACAAATTTGGTCTTGCCCAGGAAATAACCGAACAGGCCGGCAGCAAGCAGAACGGCGCCAGCCAGTGCGCTGACTGCTGATATCAAAATGTCTAAAGGAACACCCCTGGCCACAAGCGCCGGATTGATGACAAAGAAAAACGGCATAAGAAAAGCCACGATTCCGAGCTTCATGGCTATCAGGGCTACCCTCACCCATTTTCCACCGGCCATGTTGGCGGCTACCACAGCCGGAACGCAAGTGGGCGGGGTTACCGCACCCAGGGCTGCCCAATAAATAAGGAACAGGTGAACTGCCACCAGGTCCAAACCTAAAGTAGAGAGGGCAGGTGCGATAAGGGCAGCCGTTATGATATAGGTTGCCGGCGGCGGCAGGACCGCCCCCAGGATAAGGGGCACTATGCCAGCTACCAGAAGAGCGCCAACTATATTTTGTCCACCGAGGTCCAATATCAATCCGCTGACCTTTGGCGCCACGCCGGTGATGCCGAGGAGATTGACCAGCATGCTGACTATCACCAGAACAGGGACAATAAATGCCACCTGTTGCCCTCCATCGGCTAAACCTTTGACGGATTCGATAACTCTTTCTTTCATGCCTGAAAAAGAATAATCGGAGGAAAAGAAAATGTATATTCCCAGTGTTGTCATGCTGGCGGCGAACCCCGCGGTGGTGAGGCTGAAACCTTGAAGCAGCATCCATATCAAGGTGGCTAATGGAATAATCAGGGGGACCAATTTACCCCATGTGATACTTTTCCACTCGGGCAATTCTTCCTTAGGGACCGCCCTCAATTCGGTTTTCAATGCCTCGAAGTGGACCCCCGCAAAGAGGCCGGTATAATACAATAAACACGGGATTGTCGCATACAGGATGATGCTGGTGTAGGGTATGCCGAGTAACTCCGACATGATGAATGCGTTTATCCCCATGATGGGCGGGGTAATCATGCCTCCGGTGGATGCCATGGCTTCAACCGCGCCGGCAAAATTGGGTTTATAGCCTAATCTCTTCATCAATGGAATGGTATAAGTCCCGGTGACCGCCACGTTGCCCACGGCGCTACCGGACATGGTACCGAACAAGGCGCTTGCTACCACGGCGACCTTTGCCGGCCCTCCCCTGAATCTGCCAGCCACTAAGAGCGCTATGTTTATGAATGTTTTTCCGGCTCCGGTGCAAACGAGTAGAGCGCCAAAGATGATAAACATGGCAATGAATGTTGATGAAAATCCCGTAATCGCCCCGTAAATTCCGCGCTCGGAGTAGTAGACCGAATTCAGCACAAATGCGGGGGAGAAACTGGGGTGCCCCCATTCACCGGGTATCAGGTGGCCCGTGAAGACGTAGATAAACATACCTACAACTATGATGGGCATTACCAGGCCGGTAGTGCGCCGCCCGGATTCCAGAAGCGTGAGTATTAGCAGGATTCCCAGCACAAAATCTTTTGTCTTTGCCGAGCCAGGCACGTTATAGATTGTCAGATGGTCGATGAAGACATTGATATTGGCCGCGAGCAGGATACCGACGAAAATCCAGTCCCACAACGGCGGCCTGGCTCCAGCATCCGCCCTTTTCTTAAGGGAATAGGCAAGAACGGCTATTGAGACCCCGAAAATGATGTGCACCGGTTTCATTTGTAAATCAAGGATGTCAGTGAAAACCGGGACGGCCAGCTGGAAAACGGAAAAAGCCACTGCTATCCAGAACAGGACGAGCCCCCAGGGATTTTTGGACATTGTTTGAAGCTCCATTTTTTACAAAATATCCGTGCGCCCGGCAGAGGGCGCTCAAATAGATTTAGCAGGATGGATGACCGAGGGGTTTCGCCGCTCAATCACCCATCCTGCTGAAATCATCTACCAGTGGTAGCAGGGGATTATCAGGGCTTATACTCCGGTGGAATGAAGGCTTTAGGTACTTTTATTCCTTTTTCCAGAGCATATTGAACCACGCCGGCGTGAATGGGCACTGCCGCTCCCTCTGAAATAGTTTCAAGGTAACTTTTTACCGGGGTGAACTTTGCGCTGGCAGGGAACGCTTTGGCAACTTCAGCCCAGTTCTCATCGACGGCTTTGGTAATGCGGTAGCCGACATCCTGAGGTAGCCTTGAACTGGTAATTGCCCCGGACGGCCCATAGGATTCCCAGATTGCCGGGTGGCCTTCTTCAACATCTTTGATGGTGTTTGCCGGTGTCAGGGCGTAGCCCCAGTAGGGAAATTTTTCATTCAGTATCTTTACCTGCGCCTCTGTGTAGCCGATGGCGGTATGTGGCTTTTGCAGGTCAGCTGCTTTCTGCCCGGCATCGAAGGAGTCAATCGGGCTCGACTTTAGCACTGCCGCCAGTTTTCCTTCAAGCACGGCCTGAACGCCATCAGCCAGTGAGCCGGGAACGACCTCCGTCTTCAGCCCGAGGGCTTCGATAGTGGCAATCGTCTGGATATTGGCTAATGAGCCGGGAATCGAGCCGGCCACTTTCTTGCCATCCAGGTCGGCCCAGGTCTTGATTCCGCTATCGGAACGCACGTACATCCGCTGGACGCCTATTTCACGCATGAGGAAAAATCTCATGTCCTTATAGGCCTTGTCCTTGAGCGCCCCTACGCCGTAGTAAGCCTCGTAAGCGCCTCTGTAACCTGCGGCCAATCCCCCGTCAAAAGTCCCCTCTCTTATCCTTTCGATATCGTCATAGGTAGCTCCGCTCTCTACCACTGTGATTTTAACTCCCGTAGCGTACTTGTTGACGACACGGGCAACAGCGATTGCCCAAACGTAAGCTCCGGAGGTTGACGTGGTGCTACCGAAGAAAAGATTGGCCGGCTTGGGCGCGGGAGCCGGAGTCGGTGCTGGTTTGGGAGCGGGTGCCGGCGATGGAGCGGGCGCCGGTGCTGGTTTAGGTGCCGGAGCGGGCGCTGGTGCCGGAGCGGGCGCCGGCGCAGGCGCCGCCTGCTGGCAACCCATTATGGCCACGCTCACCACCAGTAAGATAGCCACTAGACCGGTAATAACTTTTTTCATGATGTTTCCCCTTCCTCCTCTTTAATGATACCCGGTTCAATCCGAATGCTATTATGGTTTGGGAGCTGGCGGTGCCAGGACCACTAATGGTGTTGTAGCCCTGGAACCTTTATCACCGATGGCCTCCACCGAATACACCCCCGGAGCGATTAGACTTGCGGCGGGGATGCCACCCCGCGGCGTCAGTTTGAAGGCGCCGCTGCTATTAGCGGTAACGGTTCCTCCCGACTCCGCGGGCGCCCATGACATATCCGTGCCTTCCATGTGGAGAATAACTCTAACCTTCTCTCCGGGAACAAAGCCGGAACCGTAAGCCACCAGGGCTGCGCCTGCCAGTCCGCTCGACGGCACAAGTACCAGCGTGGCTGCGGGTAATTCAGCTGCCTTGCCCGCTGGCCCTGCAGGTCCTTGTTGCCCTGGGAGCCCTGCCGGCCCTTGCGGCCCCTGTTGCCCTGCTGGCCCTTGCGGCCCCTGTTGCCCCGCTGGCCCGGTGCAACCAACTATCAGCAGACTTAGCACTCCTGCCAGCGCAATCACCAAAAATGGCCACCGGTTTTTCTTCATGTTTCTCCTTTCGTCAGTCGTATTGTTGAGTTCCCTCAAGTTGATATTATGTTTGCCATTGTATATCACCTCCCCCCCACGCTGTCAAGGATTTTTTTAGAATTTTTTAAGATTTCTTATCGAAATATTTTGAAAGATTTGTTTCTGTCTTTGCATCCCCGATTCAATGCTCGTCCTTATGTGACAATCGTATGATACCAATGCCGTCATTGTCAAGGGAAAGGTTCAAAGTTGACACCAAATCTCAAATAAAGTAACATGCTGACAAATATGCAAAGGAGGGGTTAATAAGATGACGCCTAAGGTATTCAATGATTTAAGGGAATATCTCGATGAGGTCATAAAGTGGGGCGATTATAAAATTATCGAGGGTGCGGACTGGAACCTGGAGATAGGAGCTCTTACCGAGCTTCAAGGCCGTATTCCCGATTCACCCATGCTGATATTCGACAAAATCAAAGGCTCTGAGCCAGGATACCGGGTCGTCTCTAACATGCTTAACACGTACAAACGTATTGCTCTGGCTCTCGGTCTCCCGCTGGAAGCAAGGGGAACCGAACTGGTCAGGGCTATACGGGACAAGCTGAGGGAAGATTTCAAGCCGATTCCCCCGGTAGAGGTGGCTACGGGACCGGTCAAAGAAAATATCCTCACCGGTGACAAAATCGACCTTTTCAAGTTTCCCGTTCCCAAGTGGCATGAGCATGATGGAGGAAGATACATGGCCCCCGGAGGCATGGCAGTGTTCAAAGACCCGGATGAGGGCTGGGTAAACCTGGGCTACTACAGGATCCAGTTACATGACAAGGACGTAGCCACTCTTCACAGCGTGCCGCGCCGCCAGGGTACCCTAATCAGAAACAAGTACTGGGCCAGGGGACAGAATGCTCCCGTAGCCGTGATATTCGGCGAAGACCCGTTATTGTGGCACGCCGGATGTGCGCAACCCCCCTGGGGAGTCAGCGAATACGATTACGCCGGATGGCTCAGGGGCAAGCCTATCGAGGTGGTAAAGGGAGAGGTGACCGGGCTGCCAATCCCGGCTGGCGCGGAGATTGTGCTTGAGGGCGAAATGGTAGCGCCGGGAGGAGAGACCAGGGTTGAAGGCCCTATGGCAGAATGGGCCGGGTACTACGCCACCTATCCGGACCCGGAGCAGATTTTCAAAATAAAAGCCATCCTTCACAGGGATAACCCCATAATGACCGGCTATCCGGTCAACATCGGCCAGTACGACCTGTATCATGGGGTCCGCATGTTTATGGCAGCTAGTTTGTGGAATAATCTTGATAGGCTGGTGCCGGGCATCAAAGGGGTCTGGTTCGCAAATGAGTCTCCCGCAGGCGCGATGCTCATAATTGTATCAGTAAAGCAGATGTTCCCGGGTCATGCCAAGCGCGCAGGGATACTGGCCTCGGAAGCCCACGATAGGGTCAACAGATTTGTCATAGTTGTCGATGATGACATAGACCCCTCCAACATCAGCGATGTTTTCTGGGCTATGGGCAGCCGTTGCAATCCCGCCACCGCTATCGACATCATCAATGGCTGCTACAGCCAGTCTTCGGACCCGCTGGTATCTCCGGAGGCAAGAAAACGCGGCGAATACTATTCATCCAAAGCCATTGTTTACGCCTGTAAGCCTTACACCTGGATTAACCAGTTCCCGCGCTCCATCAAAGGCGACCCGGAACTTCTGGAGAGGGTTAGAAAGAAGTTCCTCTCGTAGACAATCGGTCATTTTCGTGCAGGCCATAATTCTTAAGGGAGGATTGGTTAAATGGCGACTAAGGCATTCAAAGATTTAAGGGAATATCTCGATGAGGTCATGAGTTGGGGTGATTATAAAATTATCGAGGGTGCGGACTGGAACCTGGAGATAGGAGCCCTTACCGAGCTACAAGGCTGGACTCCGAATGCACCCATGCTTATCTTCGATAAAATCAAGGATTATGGACCCGGATACCGCATTGTCTCAAACATGCTTAATAACTACAAACGTGTTGCCCTGGCGCTCGGTCTGCCCCTGGAGGCAAAAGGAACGGAACTGGTCAGGGCTATACGCGACAAACTGAAAGAAGAATTCAAGCCAGTCCCACCGGTAGAAGTTTCCACAGGGCCGGTCAAAGAAAACATCCTGACCGGCAAAGATATCGACCTGTTTAAGTTTCCTATCCCAAAGTGGCACGAACATGATGGAGGAAGGTTTATGTGCCCCGGGGGCACGGCGGTATTCAAGGACCCGGATGAAGGCTGGGTAAATCTGGGCCACTACAGGATACAGGTACACGACAAGGACGTAGCCACCATTCATAGCGTACCCCGCCGACAGGGCACGCTAATCAGGAACAAGTACTGGGCTAAGGGGCAGAACGCCCCTGCGGCTGTGATATACGGCGAAGACCCGGCCCTGTGGCATGCCGGCGTGGCGCAAGCATCCTGGGGAGTCAGCGAATATGATTATGCCGGTTGGCTCAGGGGTAAGCCGATTGAAATTGTGAAAGGTGAGGTTACCGGCCTGCCAGTCCCGGCCGGCGCGGAGATTGTGCTCGAGGGTGAAATAGTTGCGCCACCCGGGGAGACAAGGACTGAAGGTCCTATGGCGGAATGGGCCGGTTACTATGCTACTTATCCTGAAGCGGAGCAGGTTTTCAAAATAAAAGCCATTCTCCACCGGAATAACCCAATAATGACCGGCTACCCGGTCAACATCGGCCAGTATGACCTGTATCACGGTACCCGCATGGTGCTGGCGGCAACGCTGTGGAATAACCTCGATAGGCTGGTTCCCGGCATTAAGGGAGTCTGGATTGCGAATGAATCCCCCGGTGGTGCGATGCTCATAATCGTATCAGTAAAGCAGATGTTCCCCGGTCATGCTAAACGGGCAGGAATACTGGCTTCAGAAGCCCATGACAGGGTGCCCAGGTTCGTCATAGTGGTAGATGAAGATATCGAGCCTTCGAATATCTCCGACGTTCTTTGGGCCATGGGCAGCCGGTGCAATCCGGCCACCGCCATCGACATCATCGATGGTTGTTACAGCCAGTCTTCGGACCCACTGGTATCGCCGGAGATGAGAAAGCGCGGCGAATACTATTCTTCCAAAGCCATTATTTATGCCTGCAAGCCTTACACCTGGATTAACCAGTTCCCGCGCTCCATTAAAGGCGACCCGGAGCTTCTGGAAAGAGTTAGAAAGAAGTTCCTCTCGTAATATAACTATAACCGTTTGAGCGTCCCGCGAAACGCGATTATGGCTTAATTTCAATGTCTATTATTGTCATTCCCCGCGAAGCTTGTCCCGTTCACAGCTTGCCCCGTACTTGATACGGGGGTGAACCGTTCAGAGTGAACCCGTACTCCGATACGGGAGCGGGGAATCTACTTTATACGTTATTAGACCCTCCGCCTTCGCGGAGGGTGACAGTTTCGCGGGAGGCTCGTTTAGATGCCATTTTGGGGATTGAAACCCAGGCGTTCTGAAAGCTTGTGAAATCAAATTAACAAATTCACAAGCTCTGAGCCGAAGCAAAACCGGGCAAAAGGTCCGCACACCGGTTCTTTTCGGCGCTCAGCATGTCAATGCCCGGCCATTTAGCCCCCGCAGGATGCATTCTAATTGACAGGGAAACGTCCTGAACTTGATAATTAGGATGAGTTAAGACTCAAATGAGGAGGAAATAGTGAAAACAGAGTTCGAGAGACTATTTGAGCCAGGAAAAATTGGCACGCTGGAACTCAAGAACAGGATAGTGATGCCTTCCATGGGAGCTCGCTTCTATGGTCTGTGGGGCGAAGTGACCGATACCGCCGTCGAATGGTTCCGCAGGAGAGCGAAGGGTGGATGCGGCCTGGTTATCCCCGGGGCAGCTTTCGCGGCGACAGCCATAGACCCGCTCAAATCATCGCCAAACGCGTTGAGAGTTGATGATACCTCCTATATCTCCGGCCTGTCCTGTATGGCAGAAGCCATTCATGAAGGTGGCGCCAAGGCCGGAATACAGGTCTCACCCGGTGCGGGCGCCCAGGCGGAAGGCAACCCATGGATGCCCGGCCTTCAAGTCACCAGTACTATCGCGCCGGTATCACCTTCCGGGGTACCCGGTATAGGGCACACGCTTCCGGGGTCCAAGCTAAAGCAGCCGCGTGTGCTGACAATCGAGGAGATACGGCAAATTATCGAGCTGTGCGGGTTGTCTGCCAGAAACGTCAAGACGGCCGGTTTCGACCTGATAGAGATACATGCTCACGGAGGCTACCTCATAGCCCAGTTCATGTCTCCTTACTTCAATAAAAGAACGGATGAATACGGGGGAAGCTTCGATAACCGCTGCCGGTTCCTCATGGATATCGTAGCCGCTATGAGGAAAGCCGTAGGACCCGACTTTCCCCTGACGGCAAAGTACTCAATCGACGATATGCTTCCCGGAGGCTGGGACGTAAAGCAATCCCAGGCGCTGGCCCAGAAACTGGAGGCAGCCGGGGTTAGCGGTATCGGCATTTCCTCCGGGGTCCATGGCGCCAAGATGCCGGCTGCGCCGACCTATGTTTATCCGCGGGGGATATTCTTACCGTTCGCCGAAGCCATAAAGTCAGCAGTGAAAATCCCGGTCCTGGTAGGCGGCAGGTTAAACGACCCGCGCATGGCCGAGAAGACGCTAAGAGACGGCAAAGCCGATTTCATCTGCGAGGGTAGGGCCTTGATTGCCGACCCCGATTGGCCAAATAAGGTAGCCAGCGGGCAGCTGGAGGAAATCCGTCCCTGCCTGTCCTGCAATGAGTGTCGGCAGGCCGGTCACAGGGGACAACCTATAAGGTGCGCGGTGAACGCTGCCGCGGGAAAAGAGCGCCGCTACGACTCGATTCCACCGACCCAATCCAGGAAAAAGGTGCTGATAGCCGGGGGAGGCCCCGCCGGACTGGAAGCCGCCCGTGTTGCCGCCTTGAGAGGACATCAGGTAACATTATGCGAGAAGTATGGACAGCTTGGCGGGCTTATGCTGCTGGGTGGTGTCCATAACGAGGAAATCACGGCCTTCTCCGATTGGCTGGTTGCACATGTCAAAAAACTTCCCGTTGAAATCAGGCTGAATGCCGAGTTAACTCCCGCCCTGGTGGAACACATAAAACCTGACGCAGTTATCCTGGCCATCGGGGGCACATTTGTCAGTCCTCAAGTGCCCGGTATCGATAGAGACAATGTATTCTCCTCTAAAGACATGCTGGCGATGATGCACGGCAATTCCATCAATAAGGGCATTCTCTTCCGCGCTATCGCGCCTCTGGCCAAGCACGTCATAACAGCATCAATGGTAAGACAGATGTTGGGCTCTAATTTCCCTATCAAAAAGGATGTTGCCATCATCGGCGGCAATTTCCCGGGATGTTCCCTGGCGCTGCTATTGGCTGAAAAGGGAAAGAAGGTAACAATAGTAGAAGAATCAGACCTCCTCGGCCGGGATATGGAAGCGAATACTATGGCCGTCCTGAAGGCTGAGATAAAGAGCGGAAATGTGAAGGCGCTGACCTTAAGCAAGATAAGCGAAATCAACGATAAGGGCATAGTCGTTATCGACGCCCAGGGTAACAAAACGCTGCATGAGACTGAGACTGTGGTAGTAGCCCTTGATTTGTTGCCAACGGAAAGCAAGTTAGCTGCTCAGTTGAAAGACAAAGTCAAGGAGCTCTACGTAATAGGCGACGCAAAGTCGTTTCTGAGAATCAAGAATGCCATTTGGGAGGGTTTTGTTACAGCCTGGGAGCTGTGAGTTTGTTGAGTTCCTTGAGTTATTGAGTTGTGCCGCTGATTTCGGAACCGGAAATAGCGGATTGAGGGATAAATCAATCGAATGAGCACATCCAAACTCTTATCCGGTTATCGAGTCCTGGACCTCTGTGATGAGCCAGGTACGGAGCTTTGCGGGAAATTGCTGGCCGACCTGGGCGCTGATGTTGTTATTATTGAAAAGCCAGGCGGAAGCCGGAGCAGACAAATCGGCCCTTACTTCAATGATACAAAAGACCCGGACAGAAGCCTTTTCTGGTTTGCATTCAATGCCAACAAAAGAGGAATAACGCTGAACCTCGAAACATCCCGGGGAGTAGAAATATTCCAGCAGCTTGCCACATCCGCCGATATCATTGTGGAAAGCTTCCAGCCAGGATATCTGGATGCCCTGGGGCTCGGCTATGAGCGGCTGGCAAAAACTGACCCCCAAAAAATAATGGTCTCCATCACGCCGTACGGCCAGACCGGGCCAAAAGCCCATTGGAAAGGCACGGCCCTCACTGCCTGGGCAAGCAGCTCGTACCTGTCTCTTTGCGGATACCGCGATAGGGCTCCGCTATTCATCAGTTTTCCTCCCCTGCCACCTCTCAATGCCGCCGTCGAGGCGGCGGGTGGCAGCCTTGTCGCTTTGTGGGAGAGGGAGAACTCCGGGAAAGGACAGCACGTCGATATATCGATAGAAGAGTGCGGTATAATGTTCACCGGTCCCGGCTGGATGGCTGCCGATATCAACAAGGAGAACTCCTCGAGGCATCCTTACGGCATTTACATATCCCTGGCAAAGGCTTACGCTCGCTCATCTTTTCCATGCAAGGACGGCTACGTGGCAACTCTCATACTGGGGGGTGGGGGGAGCCGGTTTGTGATGTCGTCAAAGGCGATAGTAGACTGGATGGACAGCGAAGGCGCTGCCCCCGAATGGCTCAAAGACCTGGACTGGGTCAATGACTATGCCGCGGAAACTCTAAACCAGGACAAGATTGACAGGGTGGAAGGCGCAATAATAGCGTTTCTGAAAACGAAGACGAAGCAAGAGCTATACCGGAAGGCACAGGAAGGCAGGATAACGCTGGCTCCCGCCAGCACCGCGAGCGAACTGGCTACGAGCGAGCAACTCCAGGCAAGGGGGTTCTGGATTGAGCTGCCACATCCTGAGCTAGGAGAGTCCCTGAAATACGCCGGACCCTGGGCTAAGCTGTCAGATGAGGAAATCAGGATAGAACGACGCGCCCCCTTAATCGGGGAACATAACCGGGAGATATATCTGGAAGAGTTAGGCATGTCCGATGATGAATTGACATCCCTGAGCCAGGCGGGCGTAGTCTAATACTTAATTACATAGGCGATTATACACTTGACAAACCCATAAACCTGTGCCAGAGGAAAAGAAAACCAAGTAGGACGTGAATCAGAACGATGGGGAAAACGAGCGAACTACATAAACTACTGAATAGAGAACGAACCAAGCGTGGGCTAACATATACATGGTGGAATCAAGACCTATGGCATGGCTGTAAAAGCCATTGCAACTACATGTTGAGAACTAAGCACCTTGTCCATGCTGATATTAGCGAGATTCCTAATGGTGGTGAGTGTATTTGTGGTGGCAAAGGCAATCATTCACCGAGGACTATAGTCAAATCTTGGATGAATAGCCCAGGGCACAGTGCTTTAATTCTAAGCCCAAACATAAGAAGCCATGCTGTAGCGATTTTAGACGGGAAATATGGGACATATGCTACTTGGCGTGGGTCACAACAGACTATCCACATTCCATCAAAACCTATTAAAATTCCAAGCCCGTTCAGAATATTTATGAGGAGAAAGCTAATGCCAACGAATCCATTCAAAGTAGGGCTATCTTTGGTGTTAGGGGTCATAGGCCTCTTAGGAATGGCTATGGGGATACATGGTGTATATGTCTACTTTAATAGACTTGACCTAATCTTAGGTGGTGAAGGGTCAAAGCTCTTTCTAGCGATTGATGTCCCGATAAGACTAAGAGACTTGGTGATGTGGTCATCTGCTAGAGGGCTACAGTCATGGATAATCCCTGTATTAATCTTCGTAGCCGGATTATGGATATTCAACTATAGTCGGTTATGGACTATAATATCTCGTTTTCTAGATAAGGCAAGACCTTAAATCTAATAACCCCTTTAGGTTTGTCAAGTATATAATTCCGATTTAATGAATTTCTAAGACACCACACGGAAGTTCTTGAGAAGGTACAGAAGGAATGCAGACAAGACTGCCGCTTGAAGGAATCAAAGTTATAGAGTTTACCTCAACCGCTGTTGGGCCCATCATCGGCAAGTACCTTGCGGATTGTGGCGCTACCGTGGTGCGGCTCGAAAGCCACAAACGCCTGGACGTTCTACGGTTTGCCGGCCCGTTCAAAGACCGCAAGCCCGGCTATGAGCGGAGCGGCTACAATGCCTGTTACAATAGCAGCAAGTATACAGCAAGCGTAAATCTTGGTACTCCGGGCGGCCTGGCGATAGCGCGCAAGCTGGTGCTGTGGTCGGATATTGTAATTGAAAATCTGAAGGTCGGGATGATGTCGAAGTGGAAGCTGGACTATGCAAATACCAGCAAGCTAAAACCCGAACTTATCTATTTGAGCAGCACCCAGCAGGGCCAGACCGGCCCGCATGCCAATGTGGTGGGGTGGGGAATTATGCCTGCCGCCCTGGCCGGAATGGTCGAGATTTGCGGATGGGCGGACCGCGACCCGGTTTCGCCCTCAGGCTCATACCCGGACTGGCTCGTGCCCAGGTTTGGCCTGACCCTTATCATGGCAGCGTTGCTCTCGAGAAAGAGAACGGGCAAGGGGCTTTATATGGATGTCTCCCAGTTCGAATGTACGCTGCTCATGCTCGCTCCTGCCATGATGGACTATTTCTCCAACGGCCACGACTTCCAGCGCCGGGGCAACAGGGTTCCTTATGCCGCGCCGCACGGCGTCTTTCCATGCTCCGGCGATGATAACTGGGTAGCAGTCGCAGTAACGAGTGATGCCGAGTGGCAAGCGCTCTGCCGGGTTATGGGCAAGGCAACACTGGCGGAAGACCCAAAATTCGTTACGCTCACTGCCAGAAAACAAAACGAGGATGAACTCGACGAGATTGTCGCTCAGTGGACGATGGTGCATGAAGCCGTTGAAGTGGAGCGAATTCTCCAGAAGGCAGGCATAGCCGCCTCTTACGTCAAAAGATGTACCGATTTGTTTGAGGACGCCCATCTCAATGCAAGAGGTCATTTCACCTATTTGAACCACCCGGTTATCGGTAAGCATGCGTATGAGAATCCCAGCTTTGTGCTTTCGCGGACGCCGGTGCAGGCTCGCTGGGCCGCACCTCTTGTCGGGCAGGACAACTCCTTCGTTCTCGGAGAGCTACTGGGCATGAATGAAGAGGAGATTTCCGATGCTTTCGCCAGGGGTGAGCTGACCAGCGATGCGGACGTGGTGTACGGACAAGCGGCGCGCTAGTTTAGATAGCTCTCAGCTTTCAGCGCTCAGCAGTCAGCCTGGGCGAGGGGTGGGGACTGATAGCTAATAGCTGAAAGCTGAGAGCTAAAATATCATAAGGAGATGGGAAATGGTTTTCGAAAAGGTCTTGTATGAGAAGCTTGAAAATGTCGCAAGGGTTACGATGAACCGTCCGGAGGTAAGAAATGCGCAGTCCTATCAAATGCTGCGTGAACTTGACCAGGCGTTCAAGCAAGCTACCGAAGATGATGAAGTCAGGGTGATTATCCTGGCAGGAGCCGGCCCGTCCTTCAGCGCAGGGCATGACCTGGGTTCGCCCGAGGCTTTAGAGGAAAACCGCAGATTCAGAGCAGAACAGTGTTCGACTGTAGACGGCCGGTTGAAATATGAAACTGAAATGTTCTATGACATGTGCCTGCGCTGGCGGGAAATCCCAAAACCTACTATAGCTCAGGTGCAGGGGTATGCCCTCATGGCCGGCATGATGCTGGCATGCACCTGCGATTTGATAATAGCAGCAGAAAACGCCAAATTCGCAGACATGGGAACGAGATGGCTAGTGCCGTCGGTGGAATACTTCAGCCACCCCTGGGAGTTCGGACTTAGAAAGACCAAGGAAATGCTTTTTACCGGCGACTTCATCGATGCGCAGGAAGCGCACCGTCTGGGTATGGTCAACCGGGTGGTGCCCCTGGAGAAACTCGAAGAAGAAACCATGAACTTAGCCAAGCGGATTACGCTTAATGACCCTTTTCTACTGAAGCTGTGCAAGATGACCGTAAACGCCTGCCAGGATGCCCAGGGTTTCAGACAGACCCTGGCAGCAGCCATGCCGTTACATCAACTCGGTCACGCCTACTATTACCAGAAACATGGCCCGTACGTGCCGGTTGACGGAAGCGCCAAAGACTTTTTCGAAAAAAGAGATGCCCGCTTCAAAAAGTAAAAGCAATTCCGCACCGCAGGGCATTGACCCCCGTATCAAGTACCCTTCGGCTTCGCTCAGGGCAGGCTCAGGCAGGCTCTGCGTGCGGCCAAGGGACTCTGTCCCTTTGGAAACCCTGTATATTTTAACCCTGCGCCAAGAGCGCAGGGCGTTTACTTACGTAAAACAATTTGTCATCCTTCGCTGAAGGACTCACGAACGATGAAAATAGTGCGTTTGATTTAAGCTGTCATCCTGGCGAAGGCTTCAGCCCGAGTTCAGCCCGAGGGACAGAATCCCGACCCCGTTTCCCCACCACTGGATTCCAGCCTACGCTGGAATGACACAATGGCGAGGCGAGAAGCCTATTTTCGGGGTAACACCTATATCATCCGGGCGATAGCAGAACCATCAGCGACGGCATGCAACGCTCTGCGCGGTACAAGCGCATCACCGGCAAGGTAAAGCTCTGCCGTGGTATTGCCCTCCAGCTGCTTGAAGAGTCTGTCATTTGCTCTTGCACCTGAAGCCAGCACTATGGTATCCGCCTCGATAGTCTGCCGTTTCCCCTCGCGATTGGTGATAACCAGGCCCCCGTTTGTTATTTCCTCATATTTCACGCCGGTTTGCATGGTCACGCCAAGCTCGACCAACTTATTCAGCAGGAGCTCCCTCCAGGTAACTCCCACCCTGAGTCCCATTTGCTGTCCTCTCCTGGTCATGGTCACCTTCCTGCCTCTCTCGGCCAGGAACTCGGCAACGTTGCAGCCTACCAACTCACCGCCGATAACGACCACCCTGTCCCCGGTTTCGACCCTGCCAGACAGGACATCCGCGGCGCCAACAACGTTAGGGCGGTCGACACCGGGTATTTCCGGGAGAAAGGGTATGACGCCGGTAGCCACGATGACCGCATCCGGCTTGACCTCCGCTATCAGCTCCGGCGTCACATCCTTCCCCAGCTCAACCTTGATGCCGAGCTTCCTGACCTGGCTTTTGAGATAGCCGGTCAAGGCCTGTATTCCCCTTCTGGAAGATGGCATGTGAGCCACCAGCAGCTGTCCTCCAAGTTCAAGGCCTTTTTCATAAAGCGTAACATCATGCCCCCTCAATGTAGCCACCCTTGCGGCCTCCATGCCAGCGGGGCCTCCGCCGGCGATGAGCACCCTCTTGCTTTTGAGCGCCGGCTTAATACGATATTCTTCTTCCCTTCCCAGGGCGGCATTGATGGTGCATTTGCGGAGACGAACGACAAAATCGCAGCATTCGTTGCAGGCAATGCATGGTACGATATCACCCGCTTTTCCTGAGGCTAACTTGTTAGGAAGCTCAGGGTCGGTCAGAAAACCTCTGGCAATGCCTATTAAATCGGCCTTCCCCTCACGAAGGACCCTTTCCCCGAGTTGAGGCGTGATTCTGCCTGCGGCAATCACCGGCACCTTGACTACCTTCTTGATTCCTTCCGCCAAGGGTATGTAGTGACCCGGCGGGTAAATCCAGTGACGGTTGGAGCGGAACGAAAGCGGGAAAGTCAAATTCGGATAGTAGCCCGTGCTGGAAACGCTTATCGCATCGGACCCAGCCTCTTCAAGCCAGCGTGCCACCTCCCTGGCTTCCTCGCGGGTCAAACCCTGGACACCCTCTTCCTCCCCGTTGATTCTGACCCAAACCGGGTAATCCGGCCCGACCTCTTTTCTGACAGCGGCTAGAATTTCAAGCACTATTCTTGCCCTGTTTCTCAAACTGCCTCCATAGGCGTCAGTGCGCCTGTTCCAGTATGAAGACAGAAAGGTGGCGAGAATATGGTTGTGGGCGGCATGTATATCCACGCCGTCATAGCCGGCGGTTATGGCGCGCCTGGCACCCCTAGCAAAATATCCGACTATATCCTGGATTTCGCTCCGCGACAATTCCCTGGGTGGTTCGCCCGCCCGTACTACGCCGCCCTTGCCGAATGCCGAGGGAGCGACCGCCTGGAGATATTGTCCCAGGTGGTTGGCTGAATCGCCGGCATAGTGCAATTGCAAAGCCACTTTCGCTCCATGTCTATGGATAGTTTGAGCCAGCCCGCTCAGGCCCGGAATATATTTATCTTGGCTGACGGCCAACTGGTTCGGCATCCATCTCCCATGCAGGTGAACATAGGAGACCTCTATGATGATAAGTCCCACCCCTCCCTCTGCGCGTGCTTGATAAAAATTCTTCATGCGCTCCGTAACGAAACCGTCCTCGGTGGCATACCTGGTGGCGATAGGGAGCATGACTATCCTGTTCTTGAGTTCCATTTTTCCTATGCGGTGCGGCTGGAAAAGCATTTCATATTTCCCATCATGTAACCCGTTGCTGTTCATACATTTCTCCCAAAAAACCTGAGCGTTTGAAAATAACGTCGGCTTTTAGCTGTCGCCCTCACCCTAGTCTGACCGCTGACAGCTATCTATCATACTACTTTAGTTGTGAGTGAGTAAATACTGGTGTTATGAGGGTATTTATATTAGAATAGCGTAGGGGTTAGAGAGTCCACGACTAAGGGGAGGAGACGAGGATGGTATTATCACCGCAGGCAAAAGCAAGCTTTCAAGCAGAACCGGCGCATTACATCGAGCAGGAAATCAAGAGTTTCACCACCGCCAGCCCGGCCTGTCGCCTTTCGTTCATGAACGGCTTAATGATGTATGATGAGCCGCTGGTGAGATTTGCTGACGGCGATGACCCGATTTTCAGCGAGTTCAAGAGCATTATTGCGTCCAACCACCTTACTCCCCGCGAAGCGCTGGCAGAAGCCTGTAATAAGCGTCCGGAAGAGATGCCTGCGCGCCTTTCCGTGATAAGCTGGATTCTACCCATTTCAGAAAAAATCCGCAGGTCTAATTATGTCGAAAGCCGTTTACCCTCCCGTCTCTGGTCCCACACCCGCTGGTATGGCGAGATTTTTAATGATAATTTACGGATGCGCCTGGTGGAGTTTTTAACCGGCATGGGATACCTGGCAACGGCACCCGTCTTGCAACCTTTCTTCAAGATGCGCACCGATGAAAACGGGCCTTCTTCCAACTGGTCGGAAAGACACGTTGCTTATGCTGCCGGCCACGGCACCTTCAGCCTCTCCGATGGCTTCATCAGCGAGCGCGGAATTGCCCAACGTTGCGGCAATGTGGTCACCAGCCTAGAGCTACCGGCAAGCCCAAGGACTGCCAGGAGTCCATATTCAAACTGTCTCTTCTACCTGGGGACCAATTGCAGAGCTTGCATAGAACGCTGCCCGGCGGGAGCGATAACCGAGAAGGGTCACGATAAGAAAAAGTGTCAGCAGTATATGCGTGATAACGTTGGCTCACTGGACGCATTGAAAAGAGATGGATACGATAATGATAGAAGCTTGATTGGCTGTGGCTTGTGCCAGACAAAAGTCCCCTGTGAATACAGAAACCCGGCGCAGAAACTGACGGCGTAGGATATATTTAGTTTCCACCTGAAAACGCTTAGTCGTGCCTTCCCCTTAGCCACATGGAACAAACCAGTGTAACAGCGAACAGGGCAATCCCCACAATGGTAAAGCTTGGATGAAACCCCCAGCGGTCAATGAAAGAACCCAGGACCGGGGTTAGCAGGCCTCCCCCCTCCATGCTGCTGAAGAAATAGATGCCCAATATGGTCGAGCGATTGCGCTCTGACGTCTGGCTGACGACATACGCCTCAGATACTGCCATGCGGACATACTGGACTACCCCGATAAGAAACGAGAGCAGACCAGCGCCCCAGGTGAAGGGCGTCAGTGTGAGCAGGTAAATAACAGGACCAACAATAAAACACACCGCCAGCACCACCGGTATCCTTCCCAGACGGTCGGAGATATAACCTCCGAGAGGCGCCGCCCATAGTCCGGCAGAATAGATAAGGGAGATATAGACCGCGGATGTTTCCTTTCCAACGTTAAAATTGTCCACCAGGAATAGCGGGATAAACGAAATTGTGGAAGAAATCACAGCCTGTACAAAAGTGCTCAGGACGATAAAAATCACCAAGCGGCGCAAGCGACCCGGAACCGGGGTGGGTGCTGACTCATCACCGCGAGCAATTGCCTTTTGACCTGTTTTCTTTTCAGTTGTGCTCCGACCAATGAGCAGATAAAACACAACTCCGAAGATAATAGAAGGAATAGCCAGCGCAATAAAGGACCCGCGCCAGCCCCAGACCACGGCAATAGCAGCCGCGACAAGAGGGGCCGCAAAAAAGCTGGCGCTTCCGCCAATCAAATGAAGTCCCATCGCCCGGCCGCGGTTCTTCGGCTCAACCGATGCCGAGATTATGGGCGGGGCAGCCGGATGGTAACCGCCCCCCAGCGTCCCCATCAGCGCCAGGAAGACAATCATCATAATGTAAGTCTGTGAAAGGCCTACCAGAAGTCCGGCCACGGCCACTCCGCAGATGCCTATGGTAAGCACCATGCGGCGCCCGATACGGTCGGCGAGCCATCCCGCCGGCACCTGGCCGATGCCGTATGCCAGCGAAAAGGCCGAGACGACCAATCCGGATTGAACGTAGTCAAGGGAAAAGTCATCGCGTATAAATGGCAAAAGAGGTACTGGCAGCGCAGTCAGCAGGTGATGTGCAAAATGCCCCAGGATAAAAACGGGAATAAGCCCGGAAAATAGAGAGCGCAATTGTAATAACCTGTTTGGCGTTTTCAAATGTCGCGTCCTTGATAAGAAGAATCCAGGCTTCGTCCGAGGCTACGCTCGGAAGAAGAGCCCCCTTCGGGGGAATTAATGCCAAACCATTTGTAAAGCAATTCCGCACTGCGGGGCGTTGACCCCCGTATCAGGTACCCTTCGGCTTCGCTCCTGCCTACGCACAAGGCTACGGCGGTCAGGCAGGGCAGGCTCAGGCAAGCTCTGCGTGCGGCCTGCTTGCGCTAAAGCTTCAGCAGGCAAGCCATCCGCCTGAGGCGGACGTCCCTTTGGAAACCGCGTGATAGACACGAGCAAGCTCGTGGCGCTTTAAGGTTCAAGCTTCGCTTGATTTGGTTATTTTAACTTTATACCCTACGGGCGTATTACCCTGTGCCAAGAGCGCAGTTCTTTAGCATTAAAAATATCGACAATTTTTTGTCGATGTTGCTTTACAAGCAACTTAATGTATAGGAAAATTAGTCTTAAGGATAGTCAGAAAATGAACTCTTGTCAAATCAATCTCACTCAAGGACTAAGGCTTGACAAAACCAGGCAAGCCACATAAAGTTTATTATTGCATTTCTGCCATTGTCGTCGATGGCAAAAAGATAATAAGGGGGGACTTCATGGAATACCGCAGAGTGGGATATTCGGGACTCAAGGTGTCGGCAGTAGGCCTGGGGGGTAACAATTTCGGCGGACGGGCGAACGAGCAAATTTCTTTAGACGTTATTAACCATGCGCTGGATATGGGCATCAATTTTATCGATACGGCTCCCGTCTACAATAACGGAAGGTCTGAAGAAATTGTTGGCAAAGCGGTCAAGGGGAAGCGCTCGCAGGTTATCATCGCAACCAAGTTCGGCAATCCCAGGAGCGTTGGCCCGGATGAGCAGCCGGGGTCACGCAATCACACGATGAAATCGGTGGAAGCCAGCCTCAAAAGGCTGGACATGGACTATATCGACCTTTTTTATCTCCATCATCCAGACACGGAGACTCCGATTGAAGAAACGCTTCGCGCCCTGGACGATTTAGTCCGAACGGGAAAAGTCCGTTACATAGCGTGCTGCAATTTCGCAGCCTGGCAGGTCTCCGACGCTCTGTGGACTTCCGAAATCAATAAACTTGAGCGCTTTATAGCGGCGCAATCGAGATATAATCTTCTCGACCGCAGCATCGAAAAAGAGGTGGTCCCCGCCTGCCAGGCACACGGCGTCGGCATTATACCGTGGGGACCGCTCGCCGCCGGCTTTCTCACAGGCAAATATCAACATGGAAAAGAAATAAAGACGGGTTCGCGCTTCGACAAGCCGGTTGCAATTTATGGTGACATCATGACAGAGGCAAACTTCGATAAGCTGGCCGTACTCGAGGCCTTCGCTGTGAAGCGAGGTCATAAAACTGGAGAACTGGCAATCGCATGGCTTTTGTCTCATCCCTGGCTGAGTTCGGTTATTGCCGGCGCAATGAGTGGCGAACAACTGGCGGCAAATGTGGCAGCAGCCGATTGGAAGCTGACGGCGGAAGAACTCGCCGAAGTAGACAAGATAACCTAAACGATTTTTTCAGGGAAACAACTCGAGGTTGGTTAGCTTTGGGATTCGTTTTTAGCGTTATGTCAGCTCACCTCGGATGGGGTTATTTCCGGTAATCGTTTTCTCATTGAGAAGCAACCAGGGGATACACACGCCCTTCGACCCTCCTTCACTAAAGTTGCGTAGGGAGCTTGCCCCGTACCCTATCCCGCACCTGATACGGGGGTGAGCGAGAGAATTGGATACCGACTTTCGTCGGTATGGTTTGATATATAAGCCATGCTACTATGAAACGATTAGTAAGTTGAAACAATTTGTCATCCTTCAGCCGAAAGACTCACGAACGATGAAAATGTCACCACAACTGTCATTCCCGCGTAGGCGGGAATCCAGTGGGGAGGCGGGGTCTGGATTCTCCTTCAGCTAAAGGACCGGAATGAATATGGAAGATTTAAGCAAGGTCAAAGAGCGAATAGAGAAGCTGCGGGCGGAGCTTGACCGTCATAACTATCTTTACTACGTGCTGGATAGCCCTGAGATTAGCGATGAAGAGTATGACCGGTTAATGAGAGAGCTGCAGGAGTTGGAGGAGAAGTACCCGCAGTTCCTGACTCCGGACTCCCCCACGCAGCGAGTCGGCGCCGCCCCGGTGGAAGCCTTCGGCGTGGTAGAGCACCCTGTTCCCATGCTTTCCCTGAGCAACGTCTTTAACACAGAAGAGCTTTTCACCTGGCACAATCGCGTTTTGAAACTCGTCGGTGGACGCCGGTTCGACATGTGCTGCGAGCACAAGCTGGACGGCCTGGCCATAGCTTTGACCTATGTCGACGGCAAGTTCACCACCGGCGCTACCCGCGGAGACGGACTCCACGGCGAAAACATCACCCGGAACCTTAAGACCATCAGAAGCATTCCCCTTTCCTTGCCATCGGGAGCGCCACCCAGGTTCGAGGTAAGGGGCGAAGTCTATCTTCCCATCGCAGGCTTTGCCAAACTGAACCAGGAGAGGGCGACGGAGGGTCTTCCTCTGTTTGCCAACCCGAGGAACGCCGCAGCCGGCTCGGTGCGCCAGCTCGACCCGCGAATCACTGCCAGGCGGCCGCTCGACATGTATATCTATGCACTCGGCTGGACCGAAGGCAAAGAAATGCCGCCCACTCACTGGGAGACCATGGAGTACCTCAAGACCCTGGGATTCAAGATAAACCCCCGCAACGAACTGCATCAAACCATCGAGAAAGTGGAAGACTATTATCAAAAGTGGCTGCGCCAGCGCGAGGGACTGCCATACGAGGCCGACGGCGTGGTGGTCAAGATAAACCAGTTCGACCTGCAAAGAGCGCTGGGTGACGTGGGCCGTGAGCCAAGATGGGCTACAGCCTACAAGTTCCCGGCGCACCAGGCAACGACTATCTTGCAGGAAATCGGGATAAGCGTGGGACGGACGGGCACCCTCAATCCCTACGCAATACTGGAGCCTGTATCGGTGGGAGGAGTCACCATCCGCCAGGCAGCCCTGCACAACGAGGATGACATCCGGCGCAAGGACATACGCGAGGGCGATACCGTCATTGTCCAGCGGGCGGGCGATGTCATTCCGGAGATAGTCGGCCCTGTCTTGGGCAAACGCACCGGCAATGAGAAGGAATTCAACCTCACAGAGAAAAGCTATGATAAAGAAAAGGGGCGTCCGGCGTGTCCGGTGTGCGGCGGAGAGGTCATCAAACCGGAGGGCGAGGTAATGTACTACTGCTCCAATGCCGCCTGTCCCGCACAGGTACAGGAACGGCTGGAGCACTTCGTTTCGCGCGGCGCGATGGACATCAGGGGCATCGGCGAATCAATGAGCGCCCTGCTGCTCAAAGAGGGGCTGGTCAACGATGCTGCCGATATCTATTACCTCAAGGACAAAAAAGGACAGCTGCTCGAAATCGAGCGGATGGGGGAGAAGAGCGTAACCAACATACTGAATGCCATCGAGAAGAGCAAGGACAGGCCGCTGGCGCGAATAATTTACGCCCTGGGAATACGCCACGTGGGCGGTGAGACGGCTGAACTGCTGGCAGACCATTTCCACAGTCTTAAAAAATTGCAGAATGCCACCAGAGATGAATTGATGTCCGTTCCCTCCATCGGCCCCAAGATTGCGGATAGCATCCTGGCGTTTTTCCGCTCGGGGAGAACGTCAACATCATCCGCAAGCTCGAAAACGCAGGCGTCAAACTGGCTGAGGAGGAAGCAACGATAGCGGCTGAGCCCGCCAGAGGCGGGCCCCTAGCCGGGCAGGAGTTTGTGATTACCGGCACGCTGAATGCCTTTAGCAGGGAGAAGGCGCAGGAGCGGATAAGGCAACTCGGCGGAACAGCCAAAGACAATGTTACCAAGAAGACTACATACGTGGTGGTCGGCGCCGACCCCGGTTCAAAATTGGGGCGCGCACAGGAGATGGGAATAAAGACACTCTCCGAGGAGGAGTTTTTGCGATTGGTAGGAGAATAGGGATAAACTATTATCCTGATTCCTAATCCCGTATCAAATACGGGACTAAACAAATTCAAATGTTCAAAAGGTGTGGAGGATGTAACGACTGTAAATCCCTCTCAATCTCCCCCGTATCAATCCCGTATCAAGTACGGGACAGGGCACGGGGCAGGCTCCCCGTATCAAGGTACGGGGCAGGCTTTTACGAAAGGGAGAAGCTGGGACGAGGGGTTCTGGATTCCAGCCTTCGCTGGAATGACAATCCTGGTGATTTTTGTTTTTATTGTATATCATCTAACATGATTTCTGATTATGCCAGATTTAGAATAGGGTGAAAAGGTCAATATGAAGCTGATTGTCGGTCTGGGAAATCCGGGAACTCATTATGCCAATAACCGCCACAACGCGGGGTTTATGTGCGTGAGCTACTTTGCCAGGCAGCATCGCATTGCTTTCGACCACAAGCAGAGCCAGGCGCGCATCGGCGCGGGTAAGGTGGCCGGGAGTGAAATAGTGGTAGCCAGGCCGCAGACTTACATGAACCTGAGCGGCGAGTCTGTCAGCCTGCTGATGAGAAAATATCATGTCGAACTGGATGACCTTTTAGTAATCCATGACGACCTTGACCTTCCCGTAGGAAAAACCCGCATCCGCGATGGCGGCGGGTCAGGGGGTCACAAGGGAGTAGATTCTATAATCAGGAGTCTGGGCACACGCAATTTTCCGCGCCTGCGAATTGGCATCGGGAGGCCGGCTCCGCCACCCAATCCCGAAGAAGAGGCCGAAGCGGAGGTCATCAGCTACGTGCTAAGCGATTTCACACCGGAGGAGAAACAAATCATCGATGCGACGATACCGCGTGCCAGCGAGGCCATCCTGTGCATCCTGACCGAGGGGCTGGAAGCAGCGATGAACAGGTTTAATTGAGAGGGGATAGCCAGCTATCTGGTAACGAAGTTGGGTTGGAATGGACGTTTACGTCAGAAAGTGTAACCCCACACTAACTCGATGTTGATTTTACAGATTGAATGTATTAGAATGCTAGTCCACAGGGTAGGGAGTGTATGAAACCCAACATAATCATTCGTAGCTACATTTTGACTAGATAGGGAGCACGAAACCGTGGATTTGAGCAAGTTCGAAAGTAGAATTCCGTCAAGCAATTTTATGGATCAAAATAGTCAATATTATCATTTTTGGAAATGGAAAATAGGCATAGAAAAGGACGGGAAAGCTCACATTTTAGATAATGAACACCGTGCTAATACCTGCCAGAAATTGCTGGATATTCTCCCTGGATGGCAGACTTGGAGAGGCGCAAAATGTCATTATCGGGATGTCTTCCCGATTGCTCTGCGTAATATAGCAAGCAGCTATGCTAAAGTCAGGCAATATAGTTTGCTAGATTTCAACGAAATACCTGAAGCGCCTCTGAAGAAGATTTGGCATGAACTGGGGTGCGTAAAAGAAGAATCCGGAGCCAGAAGAATCAAAGGAGATTATTGCATCATCTCCATATGTAAACCCTTGATGTTTCTGTGGGGACAAACTTTGGCTTTTGATTCTGAGAACCGTAAAAACATAAGACTTGTTTCTATACCACGTAAAGCGCGATGGGAATTCTCTCGATGGAGAAACACAATGATTGGCTTACAAAGACAGTTGTTGAGTAAACCAGAAATCGTTTATTTTTTGACTCAAAAATCCATTGAAGTATTCAATACAAATTTCCTTACCCCCTATGGACGATGTCTTGATCTCTATTATCTCAATACCTCACACAGAAAGCGACATTGTTCTCAATGAACTATCCCGTTCCCCATGATTCATCTTGTACCTTTCTTCTATGGGTGTTTTAAGGGACTGGCTGAAATAAAACATTTGTCATTATCTGGATTGACTTGTAGAAATCCCTCTTGCTCTCCCCTTCGGCAGGCTCAGGACAGGCTCTTTGCGAAAGGGAGAAAGGCCACTTTCCCCACCCCTGGATTCCAGCCCCACATCAATCCCGTATCACGTACGGG
>JACPPQ010000155.1 GCA_016190925.1 Chloroflexota bacterium
TCACCCTAACCCTCTCCCCTCAAGGGAGAGGGGACTAGAAATGTATAATCAATTATGCAACTAAGCACTAGTATTATTATGAACCAATTTGGTAGTCGTTGAAAAGCAGCCACGACAATCCCAGCGCCGTAGCCGTGTTGAAGACCGTAACTATGGCAAAGACCGCCAGCGGCCGTTTGCCGATGGCCTTCATCTCTTTGAAAGAGAAACTCAAGCCAATGCAGACGAAAGCAAAGGCAAAGAACCAGCTTCTCAGTGAGTTCAGCGCTTTGACCTCACCCGAGGTTAATACCCCGATGGATGCCAGGATTGATACTATAACAAACCCGAGCACGAACTTGGGGAAGCGCTGCCAAATCTCTACCGGCTTCGGTCGCCTCTCGCCCGTCCGGAAGGTGAAATAGAGCGCCAACAGGAAAGCCGCGAAACCAATGAGGGTATTTTGCGCCATTTTGACTACCGAGGCTACCTTCAACGCCGCATCCCCGACTATCTGACCGGCTCCGACCACGGCCGCCGTGGTATCGATGTTGTTTCCTATCCACGCCCCTGCAACAGGCTGAGGCAGACCCATAGCATTTGCCAGAAGAGGCACCAGCACCATCAAAGGCAAGGCGAAGAGTATGACCAGGGCAATGACATAGGTAAGATGCTCTTTCTTTGCCACCACCGCCCCGCCTGCGGCAATGGCCGCCGAGACACCGCAGATTGAAACCGCGGTAGATAACACGGCCTTAGCCTTGCTCTCCAATCCGAATTTACCCGCCACAAACCAGGCAAAGAAGAAGACCAGAGGAACGCCTACCAGAGCTTGCACTATTCCTCTAGCGCCAACGGACATGACCACCGCGAAGTTCACCGAAGCTCCCAGAAGTACCAGACCCACCTTGATGTAGAACTCAGTGGTCGCGGCGGAATGAAGTTTCTCAGGCAGGCGAAGGTTCCTTACAATTATGCCGAGTATAACCGCCCAGATAGGAAACTCGATATGGGTGTTTATTTTTGAGAGCCTGTTGGCGGCAATAGCCAGCCCGGCAATCAACAAGAAGCTAACCACAAACCATGCCTTATTTTTGTTTACCATATAACGCTCCCTATTGCTCCCAGGGCTACAAGAGCGACAATGACAAAACCCACCACCACCGCCAGCCAATCCTCGTTTAGTTTAACCGCTTTGTTTACTTTCATTTGATTTTCCTCCGACCAAATTTGATTTCAGCTACTTGATTGACCAGACGCCGGTTTCACTGATAATGAGATAACGGATTCTTCGGTCGAGAATGACGTTCTCATCTGGTGGGTTACGCTACGCTTCACCCACCCTACAGGACTAGATGTCGGTCTTACAGACGCAGTCGCGTGGGCTTTTCATGACGATTCCTCCTTGATTGTGGCAATGATATTTCTTATTCGACTAAAAACTCCTCGCGGCAGGCACCAGCATTTCCTTGAACTTCTCAATGCCCACTTCGTCAATAAGTGAAGCCGCATTTTTCTTATTCTCTGTCAGAAGTTTGAGGCATCTCTCGGCAATGCGGAACGCCTCGTCCTCCGTGAGGAATTCCGCAATAACCTCACCCAGCCTGGTGTCCTCGCCGGTCTTACCTCCAACCAGAGCGGCGAACCCCCTCCTGGTCCCGACTATGGCATCGAAGGGGCATACAGTTATGCACTGCCCGCAATGCTCGCATCTTTCCTGGTCTATCACCGCCACATCGTTCTCTATTTTGATAGCCTTTCTCTTGCAGACCGGCACGCAGAGGCGACATCCATTGCAGTTTTCCCGGGTAACCTGGGCGTCCACTACACCCAAAAAGCCAATATCATTGAGATGGGCAATTCCGCAGGAGTTGGGACAGCCGGAGGCTGATACTGTAATATTCAGGTTGCCGGAAGCCAGCCCATCATTCAGTTTCTCGATTCGCTTCAACAAAGATTGAGGGTTGGCATTGCCCTCGGTGCAGTAGCCACCGAAGCAGCTTTGAAGGTTATCTACCCCTCCGTCAAGCAGTTCCAGTCCCACTTCTCTCAGCTGCGCCCGGATAGCTTCCATATTCTCCTGGTCGACGCAGGGAATTTCAGGAGAACCGCGTACCACAAAATGCACGAATCCTTTGCCATACTTCTCCGCAATGTCAGCGATTTTCCTCAACTGTTGCGCATTCACTTCTCCACATGTGGCCCGTACTCTTACAACAGATTTGCCGGTCTCATTCTCTTTCAGCGCAGTCTGGCAATCGGTCGGCTCTACTGGCGCTGCCTCATGCAGATTGCGTTTTAGCTCGGCTTGCACCCGCTCTACGCCGAGACGATTTATGACATCGGCGATTCTTTCTTCACCCTTCCCCTCGGTGTTGAGAAAATCAAAATAGTTCCTGACAAGCTTTACGCACTCGCTTTCAGAAAGGCTCTCCGCCATCTTCACTCCAAGAAAGGCATTGACTCCCAGCCGTCCGCCAACATAAACATCGTATCCTTTCCGGCCATTCTTCTCCACACCCACAAAACCGATGTCCGTGAGGGCGCGAGAGATGATGCAGTCCTTCTTGCAGGCAGCGACGCCAATCTTTACCTTGTGCGGCATGGGCACATTGAAGAAGTAGTCCAGCTTTTGTCCCAGAGACAGAGGACTGGTCACAGCCTCGGGACAGATTTTGTCATCATAGCAAACGTTGACGTTCCTGACTGTCGGGCCGCACCGGTCCAGACTCAAGTAGACCTTCTTGAGTTCCTCCTGCAGTTTTTCAACGTCTTCTAATTTAACGAAGGGAATAATGGGTATCTGCCTGGTGGTGAACAAGAGAGAACCCCTGGCAAATTTTTCGGTTATATCCGCAAGCCCCCGGAGTTGCCGTGAGGTCATGTTGCAGCAGGCTGTCTTGACCCAGACGGAAAACATGTCTTTGTCTTTGAGCTTGACCACACCGCGACTTCTCATGTCCTTTACGTTGTAAGCGGACGTCATAGAGCCTCCCTGCAAAGTAAATTAAGCATATTGTCCCGTAATGTGATGGACAAAGTATACAATAGGTTAGCGACAATGTCAAGCCCCAATTTGTCTAATTCCTGGAAAAGAATGTGCGCTTTACAGAGCGGAGATTTTAGGCTAGAATACGATTGGTTTTAGCGGGTGTAACTCAGTTGGCAGAGTGCGTGCTTCCCAAGCACGATGTCGTGGGTTCGAATCCCATCACCCGCTCCATGAAGCACGATTTTCTCATAAAAGCCATGCCCTCTAGTGCTAATTGCATGAATCAGCGTAATTGTTAGTCAAGGTGCACAGGCAGGGACGCCTGTGCCACCAGATGTACGAAACACCAAAACATCATTACGCTCAATATTGTAACTAAGTACTAGTCTACTGTCTCGTAA
>JACPPQ010000149.1 GCA_016190925.1 Chloroflexota bacterium
GCGAGCCCTTCCGCAGAAGGCGAAGCAATCTGTACCGTTGCCCGAGCACGTTCTTTGTTGAAGTAAAAAATATATTGACTTTTGTAAAGGACTCAAGATTCAGGACACCATGTGGGACAGTATGAACGGACTGGTCTGTTGTATTGGCGTCAGGAAGCTTTTTGCCTTACGGTGCGAGCCCTCGGCCGCCGGATTGGTCGCTCTTCCTGCGGAATAGAACCGAAAGCACCCCTGGTCATAGCGATGCGACCCGTCCTGGATATTTCTCTGATTCCGAAACCGCGAAGCAATTGAAGAAGGGAACTGACCTTGTCTTCGTCCCCGGTAACTTCGATTGTCAATGAGTCCGGGGCAACGTCCACTATACTTGCTCTGAATATATCCACAATCTGGATGATGTCACTCCTGGTGTCAGGGGTAGCCTTGACCTTTATTAACGCCAGTTCCCGGGTAACGATGTCCTCTGCCGTGATATCGGATACTTTCACTGCTTCAACGATTTTGTCCAATTGCTTCCTGACCTGCTCGACACTCGTGCTTGTGCCATCGACGACGATGGTCATGCGTGAAAGATTGGACGCCTCGCTCTGGCCCACGGCAATGCTTGCGATGTTAAATCCGCGCCTGCGGAAGAGACTCGCCACGCGGTTAAGGACCCCCGGTTTATCTTCAACCAGCGCAACTATGGTATGTTTCGTTGTGGCCATGTGGACACCTCTTTTCTCGGCTCTTGCAGGGTTTCAGACAGACATGCTCCCGGCGGGACCATCGGGTAGACGTTCTCCTCGGGTTCCACCACGAAATTGATAAGGAAAGGCCCCGGCTCAGCCATCGCACGCTCGATTGCAGGTACCACCTCTTCCTGGCGTTTAACGTTTACTGCGGGAATGCAGTAAGCCTCGGCAATCTTCACAAAGTCCGGGCACCACAAAGGCGTGGCCACATAACGTCTGCTGTAGAACATAGCCTGCCACTGCCTCACCATTCCCAGATAGCCGTTGTTCATGATAGCAATCTTGACCGGAGTTTTTTCCTGTACAATGGTGGCCAATTCCTGTATGGTCATCTGGAACCCGCCATCACCGGCAATGCACCAGACGGTCTCGTCCGGCAGGCCTATCTGAGCGCCAAAAGCTGCCGGCAACTCGAATCCCATGGTGCCCAGTCCTCCGGATGAGACGAAACTATTCGGCCTGTCATAGCAATAGTGTTGTGCCGCCCACATCTGGTGCTGCCCTACTCCGGTCACGATGGTGGTAGATTCGCTCTTCGTTACTTCATAAATCTTGTTGATGACATATTGCGGCAGAAGCTCGTCACAACAACGGATAGACAGTGACGGGTTTTCCCTGCGCCAGGTATCGAGCTGGCGAATCCAGTCAACGTGTTCCGCGGGCGCAACAGATTCGTTCAGTTCCTTAAGGACAGCCCGAACGTCGCCGACAATTGGCACATCCACAGGCACGTTTTTGCCGATTTCCGCAGGGTCTATGTCTATGTGAATTACTTTAGCCCGCGTGGCAAACCCGCTCACCTTGGCTGTGGCACGGTCGTCAAACCGCATACCGATGGCGATAACGAGGTCCGTATTATCTATCGCCATATTGGCATGAGCCATACCGTGCATCCCCAGCATACCATAGTTCAAAACATGGCTGCCCGGGAACGAACTGATGCCAAGCAGGGTATTGATTACCGGTATTTGCGCGGTCTCTGCCAGTTGCTTCAACTCTTCATACGCACCGGAGATAATTATCCCTCTGCCCGCAAGGATAACCGGCTGTCTGGCCTCGCTTATCAGCTTTGCCGCTTTTTTAATCTGTTCGGGATGCCCCCTGGTTATTATCTTATATCCGGGCAAGTCCACCCGTCCCGGATAATGAAAATCTGCCTGTTCCACAAAAACGTCACGCGGCACATCGATAAGTACAGGGCCAGGCCGGCCGGTCCTGGCAAGATGAAAAGACTCTTTTGTTATCCTTGCCATGGAGGCCGCATCGGTCGCAAGGTAGTTGTGCTTGGTGATAGGCAATGTTATGCCGGTAATGTCTATCTCCTGAAAAGCGTCCTTTCCGATGAAAGACCTGGCAACCTGTCCGGTTATGGCCACCATCGGAACAGAATCAAGATATGCATTGGCGATGCCGGTAACCAGATTGGTGGCTCCGGGGCCGGAGGTTGCAAGACAAACCCCCACCTTTCCGGTGACCCTGGCATAGGCATCCGCGGCGTGGGCCGCGGCCTGCTCATGCCGCACCAGTATATGGCGCAGCTGAGGATACTGAGGGAAGGTATCGTACAGAGGCAATACAGTGCCGCCGGGGAAGCCGAAGATAACCTCCACTCCCTCTCGAATCATGCTTTCACAGAGTATTTGCGCTCCCGTCATCTTCATAATGGCTTAATCTCCCTCTACTGGCTGAACACTGCTCCGGTGCTGGCCGAAGTCACCCTATCGATGTAACGCTTGAGATAACCTGTTTTTATTCTCGGTTCAAATTTTGGTAGCTGCGAAAGACGCTCTTTTATTTCCCGGTCGCTTAGCACGGCATCAAGTTTATGGTTCGGAATATCGATTTTGATGGTATCTCCCTCTTTCAAAGCAGCGATGGGGCCGCGGCTTGCGGCTTCAGGGGACACGTGCCCGATGGCGGCTCCCCTGGTTCCTCCTGAAAAGCGTCCATCGGTTATCAGCGCCACTTGCTTGTCGAGTCCCATGCCGGCAAGCAGGGAGGTGGGCGTAAGCATCTCCCTCATCCCGGGTCCTCCTTTGGGGCCCTCGTAGCGGATGACCAGGACATCGCCGGGCTTTATGCTGTTACCCATGATGGCCTTTGTGGCATCCTCTTCGGAATCGAATATCCTGGCTGGCCCCTGGTGTACCATCATCTCAGGAACTACCGCCGCGCTTTTTACCACCGCACCCTCCGGCGCTATGTTACCGAAGAGCAGGGTAACTCCTCCACTGGCTGAATACGGATGAGCGAAGGGGCGAATCACTTCCTTATCCACAAAACGACTGCCGTCAACAATCTGCTCCACCGTCTTCCCCGAGACGGTCTTCGAGTCCAGATTCAGCAGCCCTTTGACCTCCTTCATCACGGCGGGAATGCCGCCTGCCCGGTCCAGGTCCTCGATGCGGTGCTCGCCAGTCGGGCTGAGCTTGCACAGGTAAGGCGTCCGTGCGCTAATTTCGTTCACCTGTGCCAGCGGAAAACCGATGTCTGCCTCGTGGGCTACCGCCATGAGGTGCAGAACGGAATTGGTGCTTCCGCCCAGCGCCATGTCCACGGTGAAGGCATTGTGCAGTGATTCTCTGGTAATAATGTCCCGGGGCCGCGTGTCCTCAGCCAGGAGCTTCATCACCCGCTCTCCGGCTTCCTTTGCCAGGCGCATTCGGCGCGCCTCTACCGCCGGGACTGTGCCGTTGCCCGGCAATCCCATCCCGATTGCTTCGGTAAGACAGTTCATGGTATTTGCGGTGAACATGCCGGCGCAGCTCCCGCAGCCGGGGCAGGCCGCCTCTTCCAGGCTGGCCAAAGTCTCCTCGTCCATTTCCCCCTTGGTCACCTTGCCCACCGCTTCGAAGACAGAAATGAGGTCCACCTTTTTCAAGGTGTTGTCGTTGTTCCAGCGCCCGGCCAGCATAGGGCCTCCGCTGACAAAGACAGCAGGTAGATTCAATCTGACCGCTGCCATGAGCATGCCGGGTATTATTTTGTCGCAGTTAGGAATAAAGACCACAGCATCGAAGGCATGGGCTTCAACCACCAGTTCCACCGAGTCAGCTATCAGCTCACGGCTCGGCAGGCTATACTTCATGCCCGGGTGGTTCATGGCAATGCCATCGCATACCGCAATGGTATTGACCTCGAAGGGAACTCCTCCTGCGCTGCGGACTCCATTTTTGACCGCATCGGCAACTTCCCTCAGATGAATGTGCCCCGGAACAATTTCACTGAAGCTGTTGACAATGCCTATAAAAGGTTTTTCTATATCGGCACGGGTGCAGCCCAGGGCGTGTAACAAAGCCCTGTGTCCGGCACGCTCAACGCCTTTCTTGACAGCATCGCTTTTCATGTTTTCTGCTTACTCTCCCGATAATTAAAAAACCGTCCACCCTGGCGGACGGATTATGACTCAGACTTCATCTTATCCACAGCGGTAGGTAAAAAATAACACCAGCGCCTCTACGTTGTCAAGCAGAATCGATTGCAGGACAGCGGGAAAAAGAAAAATATTACAACTGACCGCCGTTCTTAACGAGCCGCTCAGCCGGTTTTCAGTCACGGTAAGGTTTACCAGCAATTTGCGCTGGTTATGCTGCTTGCGGACGCAGGACGCGCGGCTTCCGGTTAATTCCAAGCTCCTGCAGGGCCTTCTTGCGCAACACCCTCAATCCAGACCTGAGCAGTTCTCGCTCTTCCTTTGACAGCGAAGCCATTATCTGGTGAATAGACTCCCTCTTGATTGATTGCTCGTATGCCTGTTCGCCCTTCTTGGTAAGCGCCACCCTGACCATGTTTTTCCTTTTCAGGTCTTTGGTCTTTTTTATCAGTCCCGCTTTCTCCATCCTGGAAAGCAGACCTGAAACCGAGTGTGGCTCACGGAAAAGCCAGCGCGATATCTCGGCGGGCGTCGCCTCATTGCCGATAGCCTTGATAGTGAACAGGACAGCAGCCTGCATATAGGTTATGCTATACCTGTGCAGCTCCCGTTCCCTGGCTCTTACTATTGCGTTTGTGGTGTGAAGTAGAGCCACCAAAAGGTCGAAATCCTGATCTGCAAGTGTTTGTGCCTGTGTCTGTGTTGCCATTCCATCACCTCATAACTGAAATATTTGTGCCTATCGGTAACGATATTTTAACACAGAACTTTGAAAAAAGTCCACATGAATTATCAATTTTCGCGATTATCATAAACAATTACCGTAACAGGTTTTTGACAATCCCCGCCATTCTGCGATATTGTGTCCTTTTAGAGATTACCCCGAAAATAAAATTCCGTCCACCGAAGTTGTCATTCCAGCGAAGGCTGGAATCCATCAGGGCTGGGAGACCTGGATTCTGGCCCCACATCAAGTTTGGGGCAGGCTCTGCGCCAGAATGACATTGCTCTAAGGGGATGATTTTCATACTTCGTGGTGCTGGCTGCAAGCCAGAATGGAGGATTACCCGGACGACCGCCGGTGGAAAACTTGCGCTAGGAGAAAAGGCATCATGGCAAAATACAAGGTGACGTTCATGCCGCATAATAAGGCGATTGAAGTGGATGAGGGTCTCACCCTGCTTGATACGGCGGAGAGGGCGGGAGTGCACATCGATAGCGTGTGCGGGGGCGAGGGCCTTTGCGGCGAGTGCCGGGTGCAGATTTTAAGCGGTAAAGTCGAGGCCAATACGGACTCTATCGGTTTCCTTTCGGCGGATGAAATCAAAAGCGGCTACGTTCTGGCCTGCCAGACAAAAATTAAGGATAACCTCGATGTTTTTGTCCCGGCAAAAGGCCGGGCGGAGGAGATGAAAATCATTTCTGAAGGAGTGCCGGCGTACAGTTCACCCGCCAGAGAATCGCTCCACAAATTGCCTTCCGACCCGGCACGTCTCTTCGAGCCATTAGTGAGCAAACTCTACCTCCAGTTGCCGGAGCCGACCTTAACCGACAATGCTTCCGACATCAGCCGCGTCACCCGTGAACTGGGCAAAAAGTTGAGATATCCGTATTTCGAGACTTCATTATCCTGTCTCAGCGGGCTGGCCGAGACTTTGCGGGAGAACGACTGGAAGGTCACTGTCACTGTGGCCAAACATGATGGCATGGGGCGTATCCTTCAAATCGAGGGGGGAGACACCAGCGCCGACAGCTACGGCCTGGCCGTTGACGTTGGCACTACCACGGTGGTGGTCCAGCTGGTCAATCTCAAGACCGGCAAAGTTGTGGGGGTTGAGGGGAGCCATAATCTCCAGGCGCGCTACGGCGAGGATGTCATATCCAGGATGATTTACGCCTGCAACAAAGGCGAACTCGAACCCGTCCACAAGGCGGTGATAGCCAACATAAATAACCTTATCCAGACGCTGAGCAAGGAAAAAGGGGTTGATGTCAACCATATTAACTCTATAGTGGCAGCCGGGAACACCACCATGAGCCACTTTCTACTGGGACTGATGCCATGCGCCATCAGGTTGGAGCCGTACGTCCCCACCGCCAACATCTACCCCCAGCTTCTTGCCAGCGAGGTCGGAATAAACATAAATCCCCACGGTGTCATGGAGGTGCTGCCGAGCGTCGCCAGCTACATAGGAGGCGATACAGTAGCCGGAATACTGGCCTGCGGCCTGGCCGACGGCCCTGAAGTCAAATGCCTGATTGACGTGGGCACCAACGGGGAAATTGCTATTGGCAACAACGACTGGATAGCCTGCTGCTCGGCTTCAGCGGGGCCGGCTTTCGAGGGGGGTGGCATGAGGTGGGGCATGCGCGCCACAAAAGGCGCAATCGAGAGGCTGGCGATAGCGGACGGCAGGGTGACCTATGAGACCATAGGTAAGGCAAAGCCGAGGGGAGTTTGCGGAGGGGGCCTGCTGGATGCGCTCTACGAGCTGGCAAAGAACAAAATCATAGGCCAGGACGGCAAGTTCAATACGTCCCTACGGGACAAGCGACTGATTGTGGAAAATGATGTGCCTCAATACATACTGGCGCTTCCGGAAGAAACGGAGACGGGGGAAGCAATCACCATCGGCGAGCCGGATATCAGCAATCTCATCAAGGCCAAAGGGGCCATGTTCGCCGCCCTCAAGTCCCTGACCGACTATGTGGGCATGAGTTTCGAGCAGATGGGCACCATTTACCTGGCGGGCGGTTTCGGCAACTCACTTGACATAAACAAAGCGGTCGCCATCGGCCTTCTACCCGACGTAGACCGGCAGAAGATACAGTTCATCGGCAACAGCTCCGTTATGGGCGCGCGGATGGCGCTCGTATCGGTTCCCGCCTTCGAAGCATCGATTAATATCTCCAAAAAGATGACCAACATCGAGCTTTCCAACTATCAGCCGTTCATGAACGAGTTTATCGCCGCCCTCTTCCTGCCTCATACGGACACCAAGCTCTTTCCTTCAGTAAAGTTCTGATTGTTAGCCAAATTTGCGCGTCCAACCCTCCCCTGAGAGGGCTTTGCCCCAAAAGTGCCACCTTCATGTCACACTGAGCGTAGCGAAGGGTCTTAGGGTGGTGGGGTTGTCTTACATTGCCAAACCCCACCCACAGATTCTTCGTCACTTCGTTCTATTCACACGAGCACAATACAACCATGCCTTTTAGCCTCAAGATAAGCACTGGTATGTTGTAAAAACATAACTTAACGCTAAATCGTGCAATGAGAGGTTCAACCGCTTGGGATTGAAACGCTAGCCACCAGTGAGTCATAATCTACTTCTTTGCTATGCTAGTCTAGTGTCTCTCAAATAGCTTCACATGGCCTTCTCTCTCCCCTTGCGGGAGAGATGTATGTGAGGGGTGTTTTATGATTTTCACCATCAGCTTAACTCTCTCCTACGAGGGAGACGTTATCTGTCAAGTCACTTACGAGACAGTAGACTAGCTAACAATCTGGGTTATAGTTTTCTGGTCAGTATGTTATAATCTTTTACCTCGTAATAAGGAGGTGAGAATATGTCGAGCGAACGGGAAAAGGAATTTGATTCTATTATGGAAAAACTTGTTGAAGAATATATGGCACGTGAACTTAAAAATGCAACTTGGAACAATGTAGAGAATTTGTCCTTTGTTTTTACATATAAGAAAACCTTAAACCTGGTTAGACTATCTGAAAACCTAGTCAAGCAGTCTTCAAGGCTTTCATGGTTGACAGTGGGGTTATTATTTACGTCTCTTGGTATGATTGCTTTGGCAATTGCCCAATTAGTAGTGCTTTCCCAGAGAACTGCATCTGGGTGAACGTATCAGATAACAGAATTGTCATCCTACGTCATACCTAAAGTTACCTCGTATATTGAAGTCCGTAGAACCCACCGCAACAAAAAGGGAGAGGACTTTCGCCCTCTCCCTTAGATTAAACTTTATCAAACCTTACTCCGCCACTTCTCCCCTCGTGCTTATCACCACCTCTTTGAATGGGATGTTCTTTCCGCTTGCTGTAATTGCCTGCCTGGCTATATAGGTCAGGCCGGAGCAGCAGGGCACCTCCATGCGCGCCACGGTGATGCTCTTTATTTGTGAACGCGTGAGGACCTGCGTCAGCTTCTCAAGGTGCGCCTGAACATCGTCCAGCTTGGGGCAGGCAATCAGCAGCGCATGTCCCTTGAGCAAATCCTGGTGAAATCCGGCATGGGCAAAAGGTACGCAGTGCGCTGTCAGCAGAAGGTCGGCTCCCTGTAGGAATGGCGCTCCCGGAGGAACAAGGGTGAGCTGCACCGGCCAGTGACCGAGCATCGATTGCTGGTGCGCATGTGTTTCTTGGACTGACTCTAATTCAGGTTGTTCAAATTGCGTGACTGACGCCGAAGGACATCCGCATGGAAGCGTCTCCGGCACATCGTGCCTTTCGAATTGTGCCACAGCAGCCGAGGGACAGGCGAAAGCATGCTCCTGCTTCCCGATATGGCGTTCTACCGCCTCCTCGCTGAAGTCCTCTGCCGCCCGTTCCTCGATGGTTATTGCTCCCTCCGGGCATTCTCCCAGGCATGCGCCGAGCCCATCGCAGTACTGGTCGCTGATAAGTCTCGCCTTGCCATCGATTATCTGGAGCGCGCCCTCTGCGCATTTGATAGTGCAGGCGCCGCAGCCGTTGCACTTCTCCTCGTCGATTTTCACCATTTTTCTGATGGTTCTGGTCGTCATTTCTTTATCTCCTTCTGTGGTTTGTCTTCTCCCCTTAATAATTTCCATCGTTCCTCACCCAGGCACTCGCGGGCGTGGGCGCACCAGTCTATGCAAGAGGCCACCTTGCCGCTGTAGACCTTCTCACCACACTTCGGACAGCGGACGCTGACTTCATCGGAGAAAATCTCGACCTCATTGCTACAATTGGGGCACTTGTAGAGACCTACCCTGAGATTTCTGATATCCTGGCCGGGACACCTGGTGGACATTGTCATGGCGCTCACCCCCCTCTGCCTTTTTGTCTTATATAGAAATAATATCAGCCTGCGCACGCGCCTTCTATGATTTGCATCATAAAGGGAGAAATTTCCTCTGCTTGCACTGGGCACCAACAAGGAAGAAATAGGGGGGTGTCCAAAGAGTGGCAGATCCCCTCTTAAGAAAAAGTTTCTCCCTCCCTATTTTCGAGGGAGATAAAGATGTGGGGTCACAAATTAATACAAACGTCATAACAATTGTGCGATTAGGCACAGGCAGGGACGCCTGTGTTACCATAAAAGACGAAACATTATTTAGTCTCTTAACAATAAAGTCATGCGCAAAAATGGCAGAACATTTTCTATCTTGTGCGTAGCTCGAAGCTAAATACTTTTGCTTCAACTTTTGGTATTTTGAGTTTGGTGCTTTGAATTTATTTA
>JACPPQ010000154.1 GCA_016190925.1 Chloroflexota bacterium
AACATCAAGGCTAGAACCGCCGGATAAAAGCTTTCGCAAAAGCTTGCCCGCCGTAGCCTTGTGCGCAGGCGGGCCTGTCCGCCGTAGCCTTGTGCGTAGGCGGGCCTGTCCGCCGTAGCATTGTGCGTAGGCAGGGGCGGGCGGGTCCGAGACCCGCCCCTACGATACGGTCGTGGGAAAAAACAACGCTCCACCGCATACATCCAGGCGGCAGAGCGTGTCATTTTGAATCGGATAGAATTTAGCTTGCGGTTAAAGTGAGGGTTGTACCGAGGTCCAGCTTGATGCCGGGCCCCATGGTGGACTTGAGGAAGGCAGACTTGACGAACTGCCCTTTGAGGCCGACCGGCTTGGCTTTGACGATGGCATCAATCACGGCGGTCAGGTTATCGAACAGCTTGTCCTCATCGAAGCTGGCTTTGCCTAGAGTGAGGTGGATGATGGCCGTGCGGTCCAGCTTGAACTCGACGCGTCCCTTGCGGGAATCGCTTATCACACGGGTAAGGTTCTCCGGAGCGACAACGGTGCCGGCCTTGGGGTTGGGCATGAGGCCCTTTCTACCCAGAATCTTTCCCAGCTTACCGACCCTGCCCATCATCTCCGGGACGGCGATGGCTACATCGAAATCCAGCCATCCCTCTTCGATTTTCTTGACCATGTCATCGCCGCCGACATAGTCCGCCCCCGCTGTCTGAGCCATTTTCTCGGCTTCACCCTGGGCAAAGACCAGGATGCGCACCGTTTTTCCCAGGCCGTGCGGCAGGAGGGCAATGCCCCTTACCTGCTGGGCGGCATTGCGGGGGTCTACTCCCATGCGCAGGTGAAGCTCGACGGTCTCATCGAACTTGGCATAGGCCGCTTTCTTGAGCAACTGGATGGCCTCTTTGGGCTCATATCCTTTTGTACTGTCGAGCAGCTTTACTGCAGCTTCATACTTCTTGCCATGTGTCGTTACCATTTCTAATCCATTACCTCGATTCCCATGCTACGAGCTGTGCCCCGAACAGTTTTTTCCGCCGCCTCGATGTTATTGGCGTTCAGGTCTTTCAGCTTAATCTGGGCTATTTCTCGCAATTTATCGCGGGAAAGCTCTCCTGCCTTCTCGCGTCCTGTGGTGTGAGCTCCCTTTTCTATTCCCAGCGCCTTCTTCAGCAAGTCGGTTGTTGGCGGCGTCTTGGTGATGAAAGTGAACGACCTGTCATCAAAAACTGTTATCTCCACCGGAACAATAGAGCCCCCGAAGTTGGCGGTGCGCTCATTGTACTCCTTGCAGAAGGCCATGATGTTGACTCCGTGTTGTCCCAATGCCGGACCAACCGGAGGCGCCGGATTCGCCTTTCCGGCCTGGATTTGAAGTTTGATTATCGTCTTAACTTTTTTTGCCACTAACTTCTCCTGGTAAAGCTATCAGCTTTTAGCTTTCAGCCATTCCTCAAGTTGCATACTGACTACTGTCTACTACCTGATTACATTAAGTACGCGTAATAATGATTCTCTCTCCCCTTGCGGGAGAGATGTAAGTGAGGGGTAAATAAATTGGGTGTCACCCTCACCTACGCCTCTCCCATCGAGGGAGAGGGAAATTGTAGTGCCCAAGCCGTGTTAGTGCTAATTTATGCAACCAAGTACTACTGACTACTTAGTGCTGCTTGCTGCTAAACTTACAGCTTCTCCACTTGTAAGAAATCAAGCTCAACAGGGGTCTCCCGCCCGAAGAGAGACAGCAGGACTTTCACCTTGCCCTTTTCCGGAACTATTTCATCCACTATCCCAACGAAATCCGTAAAGGGACCATCAGTAACCCGGACACTCTGTCCTTTTCTGAAGCCGACTTTCACCTTGGGCGCTTCAGCGGTCATCTGTTTCAGAATGCGGTCAACCTCGTCCTGTTCCAGGGGGGCGGGCTTGCCTCCGGAGCCGACAAAACCGGTGACTCCGGCGGTATTCCGCACTATATTCCAACTCTGGTCGCTCATCAGCATGTGGACAAGCACATAGCCGGGAAGTATCTTCTTGGTTATGGTTTGCCTCTGCCCGCTTCTAACCTCAATCTCATCTTCGGTAGGTATCACTACCTCCGAGATTTCCCCCGCAGCATCCATGCTCTTGATGCGTTGTTCCAGATTTCTCTTGACACGCTCCTCATAGCCGGAATAGGTGTGAATTACATACCATTTCTTCTCGTTCTTTTGGTTCTCCGCCACCAGGCAGCCTCACTTGGGAAAAATTCTTGAACTGGCACAATTCCATCGCCACCTGACCGCGCTCGACAGGCCAGGTTAAGCCGTGGAGCCTACTTCAAAAGGATAACATCCATAAGTTTGGTAAAACCTAAATCAAGGAGTCCTAGAATCAAGCCAAAAACGAGGGCTACAACAAGCACCAATACAGTCAGATAACGGACTTCGCGCCAAGAAAGCCAGACCACTTTCTTTAGTTCGGTTATGATTTCGGCAAAGAACTGTAATCTTTGCTTGGCTCGCTTGGTAGAAACAACAGCCTGCTGTGGCATAAAGCAAACCCTACCTATCTCTCAGTTGATAACCAGTATCGCGTCAGGTTAATAGCTAATCACTTTTTCAACTTCATCTACATTTACTGTCATTCTCCGCGTAGGCGGAGAATCCAGCTATCGGCTTCATGGATTCCCCGCTTTCGCTGGGAATGACAAGTCTAATGATTGTCTTGTTTTCGGACACCCCCAGATTATTATGAGCCGATTAGTAACTCTACTTGACCTCTTTATGCGGCCTGTGGGTACGACAGCGAGGACAGAACTTACTAAGCTCCAACCTGTCAGTGTCGTTCTTCCTGTTCTTGGTGGTAGTATATGTCCTCTCCTTGCACTCATTGCAGGCAAGGTAGATTACATTTCTGTTTTCGCCTTTCTTAGCCATAGCTTACTCGATGATGCGGCTGACAGAGCCGGCACCCACCGTCCTACCCCCTTCTCTGATAGCGAACCGAAGGCCTTTTTCCAGGGCTACGGGATAAATGAGCTTTATCTTCATGGCCACATTATCGCCGGGCATAACCATTTCCATGCCTTCGGGCAACTCGATGCTGCCGGTGACATCCGTGGTGCGAATATAGAACTGCGGTTTGTACCCGTTGAAGAATGGGGTATGCCGTCCGCCCTCTTCTTTACCCAGAACGTAAATCTGGGCTTCCGCATAAGTGTGCGGTTTGATGCTGCCGGGAGCGGCTATAACCTGGCCGCGTTCTATGTCATCGCGCTCTACACCGCGGAGCAGAATGCCAACGGCGTCACCCGGCTCGGCATAGTCCAGGATTTTGTGGAACATTTCCAGGCTGGTGGCCACCACTTTCTTTGGCTCATGGTGCAGGCCTACAATCTCCACATCCGCTCCGGGGAGAATCTTGCCGCGCTCTACTCTGCCGGTGGCCACGGTACCTCTTCCCTTGATGCTGAAAACATCTTCCACAGGCATCAAGAACGGTTGGTCTACCGGTCTCTCCGGCACGGGGATATACGAGTCGATGGCGTCAATCAACTTCCAGATTTTACCGCACCATTCGCATTCCCTCTTGCCGCAGCCGCACTGCAAAGCCTTGGCTGCGCTTATTCTAATTATCGGAATTTCGTCACCCGGGAACTGGTATTTTTTGAGCAGGTCCCTCATCTCCATCTCAACCAGGGAAAGAAGCTCTTCATCTTCCATCATGTCTATCTTGTTGATAGCCACCACAATGGAAGGGACTTCCACCTGGCGGGCGAGCAGAAGGTGCTCTCTGGTCTGGGGCATCGGGCCGTCGGGAGCGCTAACCACCAGGATTGCTCCATCCATCTGGGCTGCGCCGGTAATCATGTTCTTGATGTAATCGGCGTGTCCGGGGCAGTCTACGTGAGCGTAGTGCCTCTTCTCCGTCTCGTACTCGACATGAGAGATGGAGATGGTCAGACCGCGGGCCTTCTCCTCCGGCGCGGCGTTAATCTGGTCGTAGGAAGTAAATTGGCTTTTACCTACTTTACTCAGCACCATAGTTATTGCCGAGGTAGTGGTGGTCTTACCGTGGGCAACATGGCCGATGGTGCCGACATTCAGATGTGGTTTGGTTCGCTCGAATTTCTGTTTTGCCATAGCTTGTTCTCCTTCAACGTCCTGAGCCCACAATCAGATTCGAACTGATGACCCCGTTCTTACCAAGAACGTGCTCTACCGCCTGAGCTATGGGGGCGCTCGATTCTTTAATCCTTACGAAC
>JACPPQ010000150.1 GCA_016190925.1 Chloroflexota bacterium
CCTTGCACTCCAGGCAGAGACTTGCCTGGGGGAGCGCCTCCAGCCGGGCGGGCGGTATAGGCTGTCCGCAGATATCGCACAGGCCATATGTACCTTCATCAAATTTTTGCAGGGCATGTTCAACTTCGGCTAATTGTTCCGCCAGGCGCTTCTCCATGGATAGCCGCTTTTCCAACTCAAAGCTTTCAGTGGCTTCCTCTTCCCTTTTGCCAAAGGGGCTTCCTTCTCTCCGTTCCTCAGGATGGGCGCTGGCTCTCAATTGCTCCAGTTCTTCAAATAATCGTTTTTTCTCGCCCAGCAAAACGGAATGCATCATTTTGAAGTTCGTAGTCACTTGTCGTTCCTCCGCCAGCCTGCCGGGTTGATAAACCCTTCGATTTCCTGTTTTGGATGCCAACGAGCCTTCTTGCTTAACTTGATATGATTAAGAGTTACCAGAAGAGCGCAACCAGCGATATAGCTTAACCCAACCCGCTATGACATCGATTGGCCGGGTAAACGTTCCCGTGTCATCCCGAAAGCCGACTATTCACGTGTCACCAGGAGTTGCCGCATGGCCGTGAATAGTCTCACTGACCTGAGATGTTAGGTGTAGTGTAGCGTATTTGCTCCCGTTCGTCAATAACTATTTATGGCGGATTATTGTTTCCCGTATTGCCACCAGGCAGCACGTGGCTTATAATCATGTGAGCCGGAAGAACAGAGAGAAACTCTACAACGAGGGAGTCGGACATGAACCTCTCAGTGCAACTGGTATCTGGACAGAAGCATGGACTGGTGCTCGCTAACCCTGTCATGACCGCATCCGGAACCTTCGGGTATGGGATGGAGTACGCTGACGTATTTGACATCCAGCGGCTGGGAGCAATAGTGTGCAAAGGCACCACTCTTGGGCCGAGGGAGGGGAATCCTCAGCCGCGACTGGCCGAAACAGCTTGCGGAATGCTCAATTCGATTGGCCTGCAAAATATAGGAGTGAAAGCCCTGGTCAAGGGAAAAGCGCCGTTATGGGCCAAATGGCGGGTGCCGGTCATCGTCAATATAGCAGGCGAAACCGTGGAAGAGTATGTCCAGCTTGCGATGGAACTGGACGGCGTCCCCGGAATCAGCGGCGTCGAGGTAAACATCGGCTGTCCTAACGTCAAGTCCGGCGGTTCGGAGTTCGGCGCGGACCCCAAAGCAGCCGCAAGCGTAACTGCCGCCGTGAGAAAAGCGACATCTCTGCCATTACTGGTCAAGCTGACGCCCAACACCAGCAGCATAGTCAGCGTGGCTATGGCTGTGACCGAGGCTGGAGCGGATGCCATTACCCTGATTAATACCCTTAAAGGCATGGCTATCGATGTTGCTGCGCGCCAGCCCCTGCTGGGCAACGTTTCCGGCGGCTTGTCCGGCCCGGCCATAAAACCGGTAGCGCTGTACATGGTATACTCGGTAGCCGGTGCTGTCGGAGTGCCTCTCATCGGATGCGGAGGCATTATGAACGCTACCGATGCTATCGAGTTCCTGATGGCCGGCGCCAGCGCAGTACAGGTGGGCACCGCTACCTTTGCTAACCCGCGCGCCCCTCTCGATGTCCTCGAAGGAATAGAAGCTTTTATGCGGAATGAGGGCATAGATGACATCTCAGAGCTAACGGATGCTGCCCGACGCTAAATCATAATCACCAAATTCCAAGCATCTGCCTACGCACGAGGCTACGGCAGACAAGCCAAGCAAATCTCAATAACCAAATTCCAAATGCCAAAATCATGTTATTCCCTGTAGCCTTTCGAGGACACCCAAAGGTATTAGTGTTTATTATTTCATTTACTATGGTACAATCTATTTATTGACCCTCTATTGCGCCAAAGTATTCTCAAAGGAGGAACCGTGATGGAGAAAGTGGAAAGCCTGGTCAGGACAAGCCTGGAAGAGATTGAGAAGGCGCTGAGCAGCAGGACCGTGGTGGGCGAGCCTACAGTCGTTGAAGGCATAACCTTTATTCCCCTGTTGTGCGTTGGTTTTTGCTTTGGAGCGGGGGGTGGAGAAGGAAAAGCGGAGAGGCAGAAAGGGGAAGGGATGGGGGGTGGCACGGGGGGCGCCGCCTGGATAAAACCCATAGCCATAATCATTGTGGATAAGAGTGGCGCCAGGGTAGAGCCTATAAGGCACGGAGTGACCTCGGCCATTGAGAAATTTGCTGAGGAAGCGCCTGTCATCGTGGAGAAGTGGCGCCAGGGCAAGAAGGAAGCGTGACCTTGTTGTGGGTCCTGGTTGCTCTGGCTGGCCTGGCTGCGCTCTTTGTTCTGGCCCTTTCAGTGCCCCTCGACGTGACACTGCGTATAGATGTGCAGGGCAAGCCGCAGTTCACGGTGAGACTAAGGTGGCTCTTCGGACTGGTTACCAGGGAAGTAAAGCCGCAAAGGAAGAAAGCCGAAGAGAGAAAGCCCTCGAATATCAGGGGACAGGCAAAATTTGTTTTTGAAATACTGCGCACTGACGGCCTTCTGAAACAGGTGCGCGGGTTGCTTAGAGATATCCTCAGGCGTATAAAGGTAAAAGAACTAAAGGCAGACTTCAGGGTGGGGCTTGGCAATCCAATCGAGACTGGACTTCTCTTTGCGGCAATGGCGCCGGCGAAAGCTCTTGCCGGAATTGCCGGTCCTTTCGATATCAGGGTGCAGCCCGTTTTCGATGAGACGGTCTTCGAAGGTTATTCCTACATAGAAGCCAGAATGCGCCCCATCCGATTGGTCATGCCTCTAACGAGGTTTGTTTTCTCAAAGCCCGTAATACGAACACTCAGGAAACTCGCTTTACGTAGATGGAGAAGAAGAGAGCGCATGCCGGCAGTCCGCTGGAAGTTGCCGGCGTCACCATAGTTCCAGTAACTGAGGCCTCGCTTAGCAGCCGGCAGTGGAGGAATAGCGTTGCTTTTTTCTGCCGCGCGCATCCGGTGAGCGTGGTTGTTGTCTCTCCATCAGGGAAACGGGCTATCGGCATGGACGGAGAAGAGGTCTCACTGGATTCCCTTTTGCAGGAAGTCCCCGGCTTGAAGGAAACACTGGATAAAATCTGACTCCCGTTTCCCTTGCGCGGGCTAACTCGCACTCCCCGGGTTATTCCCCCGGATGCCCCTTCCTGCCATCAACATTGTCATCCAGAACGTGTTGCTTGCGCAGCGGAATTTCCTTGATAAAAAGGTGCACTACTAACGCAACGAGCACCACGACGAAGCTAATCAAAAATACCTCTACAAGGGATGCGCTGAGAGCCTCCCGCAGCGTTTGAAGTATTTGCTGGAATAGCTCAGCCCCCTGAGGCACTCCGCCAAGCATGTTCTTCAGTTGTTCCTGCGCCCCGGGACTGACCAGCGCCTGCGGATTCGATGCCAGAGAAGATAACTGTCCTGGGGGTATCACGGCCTTAACCGTGGAGGGCAACTTTTCGATAAAATCGGTGGCGAACCTGTTGGTCATCGCCGAGCCGAGAATAGCCAGTCCGAAGGCAGCGCCAATAGAGCGGAAAAAAGGAACGGAAGAGGTGGCTGCTCCAAGTACCTTGTAAGGGACGGCATTCTGGACCACGATGAGATAAAGCGGCATGATTATACCCAAGCCAAAACCCAGTATCACGATGTCCGATATGGCACTTCCATAGCTGGTCCCGATAGCGAGCCGGGAGAGGAGGAACATGCCAGCGGCCGTTATTATTAACCCGCTAAGGCCAATTATGCGGTAGTGCCCCCCGGCCCGTGAAAGCAACTGGCCACAGATAAAGCTGCCTCCCACCATCCCCAGCATCATGGGAGTCAGAAAGCTGCCGCTGGTTGTGGCTGAGAGCCCCAGCACTCCCTGAAAGAACAGGGGAACGAAGATGATACCTCCGAACATGCTAAAACCGGTCAGGAAGGCGGCTACGCTGGATATGGAGAAAATACGGTTGCGGAAGAGCCATAAAGGAATGATGGGCTCCTTAGCCCGCCTCTCGATGAGGATGAAAACAACCAGCATTGCTGCGCCGAAGATGAACATTCCGATAATCTGCACAGAAGTCCAGGCATAGTCATTTCCACCCCAGGACAGGGCAAGCATCACGGGAACCACGCTGAGAATTAACGTGACGGCGCCGGCGTAGTCTACCCGGTGCTTGAGGTTGTCAGACCGGAAATCCGGAAAGAAAAAAGCGAACAGAAAAATAATCAGGATTCCCAGGGGTATATTGATATAGAAAATCCAGTGCCAGGAGAAGTTATCCGTGATAAAACCGCCCAGCACCGGTCCGATGATTGATGACAGGCCAAAAACCCCTGACATAAGCCCCATGTATTTCCCGCGCTCGGCCGGCGGGAAAAGGTCGCCGGTAACGGTGAAGGCATTGGCCATCATTACGCCAGCGCCCACGCCCTGAAATGCCCGGGCTAAAACTATCTGGGTCATCGACTGGCTTAGCCCGGAAAACAGTGATCCCAGAATGAAGATTATCAGTCCGGCGATATAGAACTTCTTCCGACCGAATATGTCCGTCAGCTTGCCGGTTATGGGCACGGCAACGGTAGACGAGATGAGGTACGCGGTGGTTACCCAGGTGTAATGGGCGAATCCGCCCAGGTCAGCGATGATTCTGGGCATGGCCGTTCCAACGATGGTCTGGTCCAGGGAACTAAGGAACATGGCCAGCATGACCCCAACCATGATGGTGACTACATCTCTCCTGGGCAGCGAGCGAAGGCCAATCGCCTTGTTCGGCGAGGTTTTTGTTTCCATTCTGATTTCTACTCCAGCCTGGACCCCAGATTTTTGAACGTCTGCAACGAGGCTGACAGCTCTTCTACTTCCTTATCATCGAGAAGAGAGAGCTTGTTCCTCAGGTTTTCCTTCACAAGAACCCTGAATTGTTCCAGCACCTTTTCCCCCGCTCCGGTAAGACCAATATGAATCACTCTTCTGTCTTTGACATCGGGAAATCTCTTTACAAGCCTTGCCCGGATGAGCCTGTCCACCAGGTGAGTCATCTGGGGTTTTGAGATTGACAGCCGTTTGCCGATTTCGGAGACAGGCAGGCTGCCGGAGTCCTGCAACAGCTTCATGATGGCAAGGTGCGGGCGGGAGATGTCCTTACCCAGCGTCTCGAAATCTACCTTGAACAGCTTTCGATGGGTGAGTGTGTGGACAAAGAGCAGGTTATCCACGATACTATCGAGAACCTTGTCGTCCATATAGTTTACCTCTGGTATACACGTGCGACCATTGATTTACATTGTTAATAGTTTACTAAGTGAACATTATAACGGAGACCATCGCGGGTTGTCAATTAAGGGATTAGTGAGGGTGTTTAATAATGCATCTACCATACCGACGAAAAGCTTGCCCTAAACCTTGTCCCGTGCTTGATACGGGATTGATGTGGGGTCGGTATCCAGAATACCTTCCCTTAGTATTGAGGCTGGGTTTTCTGGATTCCGTGTCAAGCACGGAATGGTAATTGTGTTTCTAAACAACCGCGATTAGCGGTTGTGGTATTATTTAGTTATCCTGTGGGAAGCGTTCGGACACAACAATGATAACGAAAGGGACACTCAAGGACTGGCTCATCATCCTGGCGGCGCTGCTGGACGATATTGCAGTAGCACTGGTAGTGCTGCTAGTGCTTTATTTGCTGGACATACCGGTTTCTCCGGAGATTATTGTTTTCCTGGCGCTCTTTGTGGTGGCCTTCGCAGTCGTCATGCACAAGGCGGTCATTCCCGCAATTCACCGGCGGAAAGAGACCGGCAAGGAAGGCATGCTGGGCATGGAAGGTGAAGTGACGGAACCCCTTACACCGGCGGGCTGTGTCTGCGTAAAAAACGAGCGCTGGAATGCCAAATCCCTCGAGGGGGATATACAGGCCGGCGAGAAGGTGGAGGTGGTGGAGGTGGAGGGGCTGACGCTGAAGGTGAAAAGGAAAGAGAAGTAGAACATAGGGAGGAGAACGATGCCGCTACTAGACGTAGATAGTAGAATTCGACACGAACTGTTGGAATTTCAAATAGGAGACCTAAGGAAAGCATCTTGTGCTGGACTTAATTTCTTATCAGCCATTGGGCTTATGGTGGCCACAGAATTTCTAGGAGGACTGATTACGGGTTTTCTCGGCCAAAAAGGGCATAGCGAAAAAAATTTTAAAGCAGGGTTCAAATACCTAGGGAAGTCTTATGAAGACCTATTGACTAATAAAACGGGAGTTCTGGATATATACAAGAACGTCAGATGCGGATTAGTGCACCAGTATCTTCCTTCGGGAGTTTCGAGCATCTATAATCGGGCAACGAGTGGATCTCCCGGAGTAATTGAGAAGTCTGGTCAACTTGTAATTGCAGTTGACAACTATGTTGTGGACTTAAAGGACGCGATAAATCGTTTGCTGTGTGATCTGAAAACAAATCCAAAACTCCTGAAAAATTGTGAAAAAGGGCTGAGTCAAATCCCTACTCTAGCTTAGATTGTCAATATCAAGGGCTGAAAGAATGACTAAAAACCACCCACCCCTCCACCCCCTCCGCATCCTGGACTTTAGCTGGGTGCTGGCCGGGCCGTATGCCACGCGCATCCTGGCTGACTTCGGGGCGGAGGTCATCAAGGTTCAGCCGCTGCTCCCTGAGGCTGATGACACGTTCAGTCGGGGGTACTATGATACCTGGAACCGCAACAAGCTGGGCGTCACTTTGAACCTGAGCAAGCCGGAGGGAATAGACCTTGCCCGCAGGCTGGTTGCCATAAGCGACGCCGTGGTAGAGAACTTCGCGCCGCGCGTGATGGCTAACTGGGGACTGGACTATTCCAACCTTCAAAAAATCAAGCCGGACATCATCATGCTCAGCATGTCGCTCATGGGGCAGACCGGGCCGCGGCGCGACTATACCGGCTTCGGCACCACTGTCCACGCATTTTCAGGTATGACCTATCTTACCGCCTACCCAAGCGGGCCACCGCCGGGGTTGGGCTTCTCCTATGCCGACCATATCGCTGGGCTTTACGGCTACCTGGCATTGCTCGGAGCGCTGGAGCACCGCCGCAAGACTGGCGAAGGGCAGCACATCGACCTGTCGCAGGTGGAAACCATGTCAACCCTACTCGGAGACGCTTTTGTAGATTATGCATTAACCGGGAAAGAGCCACAGCCGGTGGGCAACACTTCATCGCAGGCAGCGCCGCATGGCGTCTATCATTGTAAAGGGGAAGACCGATGGTGCGCCATCGCTGTCTACACCGAGGATGAGTGGCGGGGCTTCAAGAAGGCTTTGGGCAACCCGCCATGGTGCGAAGAAAGCAGGTTTGTCACGCTGTCCGCCCGACTAAAAAATGCGGCTGAGCTTGACAGGCTGGTTCAAGAATGGACAGTCCAGCATACGGCTGAGGAAGTGATGGAAACGCTCCAGCGGCGTGGGGTGGCATCGGGTGTGGTGCAAGACGCCCGCGACCTCGCCAATGACCCGCAGCTAAAGTCCCGGAGCTTCTTTATTGAGTTAGAGCATCCCGAATTGGGTAAGACCATCTCTGACGCCTCACCAATCAGGCTGACGGGGACTCCGGCTACATATGAAAGGTCAGCGCCGACCAAAGGCCAGGACAACGACTACGTCTACCGTGAGCTTCTGGGAATGAGCGAGGAAGAGATTGCGGGGCTGAAGAAACAGGGAGTGATTTAAGTGGTTGATTTAAGTGGTTGAGTGGATAGAAATCTCGGCAGGCGGGATTGTAAATAATCACAAAGGAGAAAACAATGATAAAAAGGGTAACTTGCTGGTCGCTGCGAGAGGGAGTAGACCCTGACGACATGTGGAAGTTCTGGACGGGGCCCCATGCAGCTATTGCCAAGAAGGTATTCGGGAACAGGATGAAGAAATACACAACCAGCCGGGTCATCAAAACCTTGCGAGGCGAGCCAAAATTCTGGGGGGTGGTGGAACTGTGGTTCGAGAATGAAAAGGAAATGAATGAATGCTTCAAGGACCTTAATTCATATAAAGTCCCCGAAGGGACAAAAATTACGGATGATTTCTTCTATCGAGCTCTTGAAAATCTGGACGCACTTAAAAATATTGAAGGGATTCCGATGAATGAGGACTTCCTTGCCAGAGTCACTGGTGGCTTCACCGTCCTGGTTGAGGAAATCGTGCACAAGGAAGGTTGAACCGGCATAAGTATCGGGGGCTGAGGGCAATGGGGGTGATTTGAGGATATTAAAGCAACGTGCTATTATTACGAATGTAAGCTGTCCATGATTAGTATAATCAAGGCAGGATATGAGCAGCAAAAGTTATGTAGTCTTGACCTACAAATTCCAGAAGGTAGGTAGACGCTGGACTGCCTACTGTGAGGAACTCGGCACGGCAACTTTCGGACGGTCTCTCCCGGAAGCGGAGAGGCATCTTGATGAAGCAGTGTCACTTCATCTTGATACGCTTGAAGAGGTCGGCGAAATTGAACGATTCTTTAGAGAACATAATATTCAACTTCACCGCACCAAGCCTGAGAAAGACATCTTGGTCTGCATGCCCCTCGACCAGTCTGTGTTTGTTCAACCGCGTATCCAGCGCGTCCCCGAACCCAGTGCCGCTTAACCCCTTACAAACCGTATTTGTTCACCAAAGCCAGCAACCCTTTCTTCCCGATTCGAGTCTGTTTAGGGCCAAGAATTGCACCTAATGTGCCATCGTCAAGAGAAGCACTGGAATCAGGGACTATCGTGACCAGTGTCCGCCCGCCGATTGATTTTGCCAGTGCAGCACCGTGACGGGTGCGCCGCTTGACCGCCCAGCCGTCCTGTTGCAAGAGCTTTATGAGTTTCTTACCGCTTATCGGCGGTAGTCCGGAATATTTAGGCATCCTGCTACCTTGGCATCTCCCGCTGGCACTTCGGACAAAAGTATGTCCCGCGCTGCCGTACCGCAATGCGCTTGATGGGAGTTCTGCAGACCGGGCATAGCTTACCGCCGCGGTGCGCTACCTTGAAATCGTAGTGGGCCGTCCCGGTCTCACCCCCGGGCCGGAAGTAGTCTTGCACGCTGGCGCCCTTGTTGGCAATAGCCGCATCGAGAACATTCCGAATTGACCGGTGGAGTCGCTTGATTTCCGCACCGGACAGGCTCTTGCCCGGCCTCAAGGGGTAGATTTTAGCCGCAAACAAGGCTTCATCTGCGTACATGTTGCCTATCCCGGCTATGAGTGACTGCTCACCGAGGATAACCTTCACCGGCGCAGTACGGTTGCTCATGATTCCAGCCAGATATTCGGGCGTGAAAGAGGGGTCGAAAGGCTCCATCCCCAGCTTTCCGATAACTGACTCCACATCCCTGACCAGCCACATCTTGCCGAACTTGCGCGGGTCATAGAAATGAATGGCTGTGCCGTTGTCCAGCTTAAATACGGCGCGGACATGCTTCTCAGGTTCTGCCAAAGCTGGCATTATCAACAGAGAGCCGGTCATCCGCAGGTGAATGATAGACGATTCGCCGCTGGCGAGGCCAAAAATAAGGAGTTTGCCGCGTCGTGAGACACTGACAATCTTCTGCCCGGTAAGACGGGCGCGAAGTTCGGAGGCTGAGGGCACGAGCACCATGTTTTCCCAGTAGAGGTTAACGCCGGTGATACGCCTTCCCACGACATGGGGAATAAGCTCATTTTTGATAGTTTCGACTTCAGGTAATTCGGGCACGGATACTCCCTTTTACCAGGGTTCGTTACTTACAATAGTAACCCTCATTTGTCCTTGCGAGGGCGAAGCCCGAAGCAATCTCATTGCTTCCGACTTGTGAACACCGACGACTTCTTACAGCTACGGTAGAGATTGCTTTGCCTCCCGACTGCATCGGGATGGCTCGCAAAGACAGATAAATAAGGTCCTGGCAAGTATATTTTCATTGTTTGCGAGCATTCCGGCTGAAGAACTTGAAATGACTAAAAAATATTACTCCATCTCGCCCCAGTTACGGCCGGACTTGATGTCCACCTTTACCGGAACGCTGAGATGGATGGCTGAGGACATCACCTGTGGAACGAGGCGACTCATCTCCTCCATCTCCGGCTCAGGCACCTCGAAGATTAGCTCATCATGCACCTGGAGCAGCATCTTGCCCTTCAAACCGTGCTTCTGCATCTCCCGGTCGAGGTTGACCATCGCCACCTTGATGATATCGGCGGAGGTCCCCTGCACCGGCATGTTGATAGCCATACGCTCGGCGGCTTCCTTTATCTGGCGATTGGTGGCATTGACTTCAGGGATGTAGCGCCGCCTGCCCAGCAATGTCTGCACATAGCCCATTTGCCTCGCCTGTGTCCTGGTGGACTCGAGGTATTGCTTCACTCCGGGATATTGCTCGAAGTAGGCAGCAATGAACTTCGAAGCATTTTCCCGGGAAAGCTCGGTGGCCTGCTCCAGGCCGTAGTCGCTCATGCCATAGATGACGCCGACGTTGACCGTCTTGGCCAC
>JACPPQ010000151.1 GCA_016190925.1 Chloroflexota bacterium
TGGCTTTAGGCAAAAGGTTGAGATTGCTTAGTTTACACTGACCCTTCAGCAGAAGGGGAATGTGCTCCTCGTGAATGACACATTTCTCAGTCTTTATTATTGTGAGACCATTAGTAATACTGGAACGCCTGGGACATCGGCTAATTTGCTTTATTTTTGGGTAGAAGCAAAAGCATCTACCGGCGGAAAAGCGGCGCTATCAGGATATCCGTTGGAGCATAGTCATCGGTGAGCAAAACGGGTTTCCGCGCTGCCAGGTACTCCTCCAGCTTGCTTTCATCGCCGGGCGTGCCGGCGGCGCGCTTCGTCCCGCTCTGAGTGACAAACGCCTTATAGTCGGCAAGGTCTATACCGCGGTCGGAGGCCACGATGACAAACGTGCCGATGCCTGCGTTATCCAGCCTTCCCGCAGCGCTGAATACATAAACGTAGCGGAAGACCTGTCTCAGCGTATGAATAAATGAGGGCATGTATCTGCCCTTGCTGTAATCATCGATGATATTCACCAGGTACAGACCGTCCGTGGCCATATTGGCCTTCACCAGTCTATCGAATTCCAGAGTGGTCAGGTGGTACGGTGTCGAGAAATCATTGAACACATCGCCGATGACGATATCGTATTTTTCCCCCGCCTTCCGCTGAATCAGAAAAAGCCGTGCGTCCTGGGTATAAGTGCGCACGGTTGTGTTTAACGGTAGTCCCAGCTCTTCATAGGCCACTTCCGTTACCGCCGGATCGATTTCCACCACCTCGTTCACGCTTCCCGGGTAAATGGTCTCCATGTACCGTGGAAAAGAGTAACCCCCGCCCCCCAGGTGCAGAAGCCGTGGCCTGAAGTTTCCTGTTCTGGCGGTAGTGTACCTTACTATCTCCTCGAATGTCTTGAGATAATCGTACTTGAGAAAGGTGGGGTCGTCCGGAATGACGTAGCTGTGAATCAGGTGGTCCAGGCTCAGCACCTTGATGTCATTTTCGGAATGGTACACCTGGATGGCATAATAGTTGGATTCTCTGGTGAAACCGGCCTGCCATGTTTCCCTGGACTGGAAGAGAAGGGTGGAGACTAGTATCACCGCAAAGGCGGCCGCCCACAACATGAAGTTCCTCAAAGATAGGTGCCATCTTTCGGGGACCCTCCATGAGAACCAGGCGATGATACCCGTCAAGATCAGGACCGCAGCCACCAGCCAGACCACCGTCCTGGTGCCGAACCAGAGAATGAAAAAGAAACCGGTCATAAAAGTCCCCAGGATTGAGCCTACCGTGGAAAAGGCATATATCGTACCCACCACCCCTCCGGTCCGCCCCAGGTCGGCCAGGGTGAGCTTGATAACCAGCGGTGAGACCATGCTCAGGATTATCGCCGGCAGGAAGAAAATGAAGAATATCTTCAGTACCAGGCCCAACATGAACGGCAGACCGTTGAACCAGCTTGACGAGGCCACTATCTTGGTAGCGGGCAGAATCAATATCGTTGCCAGGCTTCCGGCGAAAAATATCAGCAGCAGCGCATTGGGGGAAGCATACCGGTCGGCAATCCTGCCCCCGAGGTAGTTGCCCAGGGCAATGCCTGCCAGAATGATGCCGATAATGCTGGTCCAGGTATAGAGCGAAACGCCGATGTAAGGCGCCAGGATTCTGGCTGCCAGAAGCTCGATGACCATTACGCAGAAGCTGCTGTTGAAGGCAATCGCATTTGCCTTCCATAACGTCGAAATTCGCCGCACCTCAAACCTCCAGATAATCAATAGTCAATGATATTTGTTGAGACTATTGTTGCTGATAATACCCTTAGAAGAAGGGTGGCGTCAAGCTGCAGTCTTGCCTCAAATGTCATTCCTAAGAAAATACATTATCTGGTGGCACAGGCGTCCCTGCCTGTGCAAGAAACATTTTCATCCTTCGTGGTGCTAGCAGCAAGCCAGCATGTAGGATTACTATGAAACAACCAAATTCCCTCTCCCTTGAGGGGCTTTGTATCAAAAGTAGGTTCCTCTATGTCACCCTGAGTGTAACGAAGGGTCTCGGGGTGGCGGAAATTCCTGGTTTACCGCCAGCCCCACGCCCAGATTCTTCGTCGCTTCGCTCCTCAGAATGACATTTGATACAAGACCCCCTTGAGGGGAGAGGCTAGGTGAGGGTGATAAAAATTTTCAGCTTAGTGATGAATATTGCAAATATTTATGATTGATTCCAAGGAACCACCTGCTCCGCTTGACTCTTAAATGCTGATGTGTTATATTAGTCACATCAGACACATCAGTTTCAAAGGAGGAAAATCATGGTTAGAGTTCAAGTAATAAATGAAGTGTCAAAAGGGCAAAAGGGTGACTGGATACTTTGCTTACAATGGTGCAGGTATCTTTACGATGATGGGAATATGGAGCAGGGTTATCGTTTTATTTGGAGAAGACCGAACGGAGCACTTCAACCCGCAAGAGGGCAAGCACGGATACCTTCTCTCGACTGGGCTCAGCAGTTGATTGATAAGGCAAAGAAGGCTGGCTGGGGCAATCAAATCGGAGACTAAGTATCATCGGTGCTTGTTAAGCATTATTTAGGTTATTGGATGAGTTTGTCATTGAAGTAGACTTCAAGATGAAGTTTTGGTAATAAGAATCAAGGAGCGACGCATGCTTATGGCTATGAAGTTAGGTGAGTTAAGGAAACTCTCGGATACTGAACTTGAGCAGAAATATGATGAAGAAGCGCAACATGTAGTGGCAAGCCTGAATTATTTATGGAATGAGATTACACGGCGCGAACAGAACAAACAAACCAAATGGATTATCTTTCTTACAATTGTTATGGTTGTGGCCACTGTAATTTCGACAGTTGGGATATTCGTCAAGTAGAAATAAGAACATACTGTCTAAGCAAATCATTTATTGTGAAACCAGGCTACATAAGTTGGGTTCCACCCATTGAAAATCTAGGCCGTTCTTTTGAAGCTAACTGGAGTTGGGGGGATTTATGCGCCTTCCAAGGAAGCACTATGATTTCTTACTCCTCTGCCTGAAAGCCTCGTACATCACCAGCGCAGCGGCTACGGAAGCATTAAGTGAGGAAATCTTGCCCTTCATTGGAATGAACGCCAGCGAATCGCAATGCTTGCCCACCAGCGGCGACAGCCCCTTCCCCTCGCTCCCGATGACTATTGCCGTGGGTACTTTGAAATCCACCCTGGTGTATTCAACTTTGCCATGCTGCTCCACACCGATGACCCACACGTTGTTCTTCTTGAGGGTCTCGATTGCCTGGGAGATGTTTACCACCCTCGCCACCGGCACATACTCCACCGCCCCGGCCGATGCCCTTGACACTGCCGAGGTAAGACCCACTGCCCGCCTTTCCCGCAGGATAACTCCGTGAACGCCGGTCGCCTCGGCGGTCCTCAGAATTGCCCCCAGGTTCTGCGGGTCCTCGATGCCGTCCAGGATGACATACAAAGCAGGCTCATTCCTTTCCTTCGAGACGGCCAACAGCTCATCCAGGTCGACGTATTCCTTCACCGCCGCGTAGGCGATGACCCCCTGGTTGTCTCGGCCAAAGCTGGCGCTGTCTATCGCCTGCCTCTCCACGTAGTCGACCGGAATCCCCCTGGCGCTGGACAGATGCAATATCTCCGCGATTGTGCCGTGTCTCTGGATATTTCTGGCCAGCACTACTCTGTTTATTGGTCTGCCGGACTTCAGCGCCTCCAGCACCGGGTTTCTACCCTCGATTATGTCTGCCATATGGTATCCTTTGCAAGTTTGATAGCATATTATACCGTTTGCTTGCTTGAAAGTCTGCTTTTGCATCAGTTTCTCTCTCCCCAGCGTGGGAGAGAGCTAGAGTGAGGGGGTAACAAAAAGTAGAGTGGGTGTAGCACAACATAACCCTACACGCGCTACTCGGTATAATTTCCCTTTCCTATCGTGCCTAAGATATGTTGGGCTAACTTCTCGGCGAAATTCGGGTTTGCTATTGGTTTAGTCAAGTCATCGATGTCGCCAGTAAGCTCATCGGGACGCCAAAATAAAGTCCTGTATTGAGCAACATCAAAATGAAGGCGGCGTCGGCAGTCCTCGTTATCTTTACAGGTATGAATTACAGGCTTATTCATGCCAAATGCCAGACCTGCTTCCCAGTAGACTCCACCTCGGACTCCGTGTTTCACTATTTGTCCTTCTTGAACTTCAGGCAAGCAAGTAAAATCGGCAATTATGAAGCGAGATTGGCGTATTAGTGCCAAAACTTGGTCCATAATAAATCCATTGAAATCGGCCTCATCAACGACTAGCGGCTTATATCCGCAGTGTTGCAATGCTTTTGTTACGGCTCGGCGATATTCTTCGGTGTAAGGATTGAACCACATGGCAACAAATGCAGAGTCACTAAAAGAGGTGGCCTTTCCCATTTCTTCAATCCGATTCCATCCATTGGCTTTGAGTGTTAGGTTCTCACCTCCAGAAAAATCAATGTAATTTCGTTGGTGAAGAAGTTGGTTTAATGCCTTCACTTCATCCCTGTTTCTGGCTGCAATCTCAGAAATGAGATGTGGATAGAGATGAGGTTTAATGACCTTCCCTATTTCATCTTTGACTATGTCGGCGTATGCTTGCAATAAGGCATCCTGTTTTTGACTTACTGTTTCCGGGAAACCAGCATATTTCAAGTTTTCTAACCATCTTCCAATCAACGTGAAGTCTGTCGCACCAGCTGGTGGGACAATCGGGCGTTGGACACCTGACTCGATTTGTCTGCGTATCCAGGCACTGACCAGATGACGTACGCCTTCGAAGCTCGCATTTCCGAGCAAATCTGGGGAATAGCCAAACCTTCCTCCACATCTGTCACATTCACACTGAAGATCCCAGCGTTCGCTGGGTGTCGGAGCCTTCGCAATTGAGTCTCCACAAATGGGGCATGTTGGTTGAGGATTAGCTGTACTCATATATTACTCCTTGATTGTCTAAGAATGGGAATGAAAACATGTTTACAGAATTATAGCAGACTAAAATGCAATCCGCCTTGCTAACAAGTACTAACAGAGGCAGCGTGCCATAGCACTTTCTTAAAGGAGCACGCCCCGTAGGCTGGGTTTAGTGGAGTGCAATCCACCATCCTACACGTCATTGCGAAGCCGTTATCCGAAGTAATCCGTAACCCATCATCCGCCTCTCTTATACCCCCCTGCTTTACATAACTTACGCAAAAAACGAATCAAAACGAATATTTTCGCCAGTCCGTTTTAGCCTCAACTTGACATAAGTTATCAACAAAACGAATCAATACCCAATAATTATGTCAACCGAAATTAGCCTCCACTTAACATAACTCTAAAAACGAATCCCCCTATCTATCCAGCTTTGATTTGTTTCCTGTCAAAACATATTAGCACAATTGTGCTGTTTTGTCAAGCGGGTTTTGTCGTCACGGATTGACCCATTATCAAAGGCACATTACAATAGAACTTATGGGGGGTTCTTGATAACGCTAAAGGGGGTAGCAGATGATAACGGAAATCGCCAAAGATGTCTACTGGGTTGGCGTGGTCGATTGGGCCATCAGAAAATTTCATGGTTTTGAGCTATCCACGCACCGCGGGAGTACCTACAACGCCTACCTCATAAAGGACGAGAAGACGGTTCTGGTGGACACGGTGTGGGGGCCTTTCAGCGACCGGCTTATTGCCAATATCCGCGAAATCATCGACCCCGCTAAACTCGACATTGTCGTTGCCACCCATGCCGAGACCGACCATTCGGGCGGCCTGCCCGTGGTGATGCACTACGCTCCGAACGCTACCGTGGTCGTCTCGAAGCGAGGGCGGGAGAGTGTCGAAGGGCACTACCACCAGCCCTGGAAGTTCCAGCCTGTTCAGACCGGGGACAAGCTCAGCATCGGCAAGAACGACCTCACCTTTATCGAAGCGGCCATGCTTCACTGGCCGGACAACATGTTTACCTATTTAAGTGGCAGGAACGTCCTGATAACCAGTGACGCCTTCGGCGAGCACTATGCCACCGACTTCCGCTTCAACGACCAGGTGGACCAGGAAGAGCTTTACGAGGAGGCAATCAAATACTACGCCAACATCCTGACGCCCTACAGCAATATGGTCTCGAAAAAGCTCGCTGAGGTGCTGGCGCTGAATTTGCCGGTTGACGTCATCGCTCCGAGTCATGGCATCATATGGAGGAAAGACCCGTTACAGATTGTCAGAAAGTACCAGGAGTGGGCGGCGCAGAAGCCGGAAAAGAGCGCCGTGATTCTCTTCGATACCATGTGGAACGCCACCCGCCTCATGGCTGAGGCCATCGGGGAAGGGCTCTTCGCCGAGGGTGTCCCGTACAAAATATTCCACGCGGCGGTCTCCGACAGGAACGATGTCCTCACCGAGATTTTCAAAACAAAAGCGGTCATCATCGGCTCTCCTACCCTAAATCAGGGCCTGCTGCCGACAATTACCCCCATCCTCGAAGACCTCAAGGGTTTGAAATTTCAGAACAAGGTTGGTGCGGCCTTCGGTTCTTACGGCTGGAGCGGTGAAAGCATCAAGCACCTGGAGGAGCACTTCGCCGAATGCAAGATACCCGTGGTTGCGGAGGCTGTGCTGGCCAAGTGGCAGCCCAAAGAGGATGACCTTGCCCGCTGCCGCGAGCTAGGCCGCAAGGTGGGACTTGCCGTCAAGGCAGGATAACCGCATTACGGTATCCATACTTAAATGCCCGCAGCCGCCAGGATGTCCGGGACTACTTCCTCCTTGCCTATCGCCATTATATGAACGCCGTCACAGATGGCATTCTTCTTCAGTCCCGCAATCATCCGTCCGGCAATCTCTATCCCTTTAGCCAGCGCGCCACCCTTCGGCGCGGCGGCAAGCTCATCGATAAGGTTTTGCGGCACGAAGATTCCGGGGACGTTTTCGGTCATGTACTTTGCCATCCTGGCCGATGATAAGAGGACTATTCCGGCCAGTATTTTGACGTGGAACTTCCGGGCGTACTCCATAAACTTGCCGAAGTTATCCAGGTCATAAATCGCCTGGGTCTGAAAGAACTGTGCCCCGGCCTCGACCTTCTTCTCAAATTTAATTAGCTGAGGATCGAGCGGCCGGGCCTCCGGAGTGACTATCGCGCCGGCACAGAACTCCACACTTCCCTCAAGGTTGCTGCCTCCCAAATCCTTGCCCGATTCCATCAAGTGAACTGCCTTCAGAAGCTGAGTCGAGTCAAGGTCAAAGACGCCTTTAGCCTCCTTGTGGTCGCCTACCGGAACGGCATCGCCGGTGAGGCAGAGGACGTTTCTTATTCCCCTGGTGTACGCAAGCAAAAGCTCAGCCTGTAGCGCCAGACGGTTGCGGTCGCGGCAGGTCATCTGGAGGATGGGTTCGCCACCCCGCTCCTTGATGGAGAGGCAACCGCCGATGGAAGGAAAGCGCATCACCGAGCTTTGATGGTCGGTAACATTGATTCCGTCCACTTTATCCTTCAAAAGGTCGATGTGATGGAGCATCTTTTCCAGATTGGTCCCTTTGGGAGGAGCAACCTCGCTGGTGATGATGAACTTATTCGTACTAAGTGCCTCTTTGAAGCTCGTTGCCATTTTACTGCCTCCTGGCTCGCGGTCATACTTTGATTATCCTGGGCCTCGGTACCGCCTGGAAGTTCCGGGGAGGCTGATACCTGCGCATCAATTCCAGCCTGCCCTGGTCTTTTAGACGTTGATAGATGAGAGTCCAGGCGCAATCTTTTTCCTTATCTACTTCGCACTTGCCGTTATTAGTCCCTCCGCACGGGCCGTTCACCAGTCCCTTGTGGCAGGCGGTCATCGGGCAAATTCCGGCGGTCTCACCGAGAATGCACTGGCCGCACTGCATGCAGACCTCATGAAAATGGCCCGGGCTATCTTCCACGCCGATGAACAGGGTATCCAACGCGGGGATGACCGGGTGGTTAATGTAGGAGCCCAGGCGGTATACCCCCAGCGCGCAGGTCATTGCCAGGATACAATTGGCATCGTCAAGCGCACGGCGGTTCTCCTTCATTGCCGTTTCGGCCATTTCATCGCAGGCAGTGGGGATAACGGTCCAGCCGCTGACCCGCTTATTCAATCCTTGAAGGCGGTCCTTCATTTCCACCACCTGCTCGAGCCCGCCGGTCCTGGTCATGGTGGTGCAGGTGCCACATCCAACGATAAAAGGCCTGTCAAAGCTGGACAAGTGCTCCTTGACTTCATCGAACGGCTTTTGCCTGGTTATCGACTTCATGGCACTCCTCCCAATGAGCTATAATCGCTTGTCTACTGGCCTCTGCAAAGGCTCCGCTTGTGAATTTCGGTGTTTGTTATTGTCATTCTCCGCATAAGCGGGGAATCCACCCTATCAGCCCCACCTGGATTCTCCGCTTGGGGCGGACTGGAATGACATTTTCGAAGCTTGTTTACTTTTCCAGGTCGCATCTCAGGCACCGCTTGCACTCCTGCCTGGCCCTCTCCTCCGAGAAGCTGAGCTCTATCTCAGCAAAACTTGTTTTTCTTTCCTCGGGAGGAAGCTTCGGGACGTCAAGCCTCCGCTGTGTTTCCCAGGTCTCATCGACTTCAGCTTTAGGTTGCTCGCCGATGACTTCAGCTTTGAGGTCATATATCTCGACCCGGCTGGGGTCTCCCTTCAGGTATTTGTCTATGGCAATAGCCGACCTCCGCCCTGCCGCAATAGCCTCTATGACCATGCCCGGCCCGGTGACAAAATCTCCGGCGGCAAAAACACCGTTGACATTGGTAGCCAGGTTGTTGCTGTTGACTACCAGCGTCTCCCACCGTGTCCGCTCAAGGGCGCTGTCGGGAGGGAGAAACGAGAGGTCAGGGGACTGTCCTACAGCAGCTATCACCGTATCCGCCGGAGCGAAGAACTCCGAGCCAGTAACGGGAATTGGCCGGCGTCGGCCGCTTTCGTCGAGCTCGCCCAGCTTCATCCGTATGCACTGCAGTCCGGTCACCTGCCAGTCCTGGTTCTCTATCCTCGTCGGGCTTACCAGGAAATTCATGCGCACGCCCTCGGCCAGCGCCTCGTTATATTCCACTTCCGTCACGGGCATTTCCTCAGATGTCCGCCGGTAGTAGATATTGACCTCATCAGCGCCGAGTCGCAATGCGGTGCGGGCCGCATCCAGCGCCACGTTACCGCCCCCGAGCACAGCCACCCTTCTGCCCACCTTGACAGACTTGCCAAGCCTCACATCCCTGAGGAATCTCAGCCCGTAATAGAAACCGGAGACGTCTTCCAGCTCGCCGGGTATGCCTATGCGTTGACTCCTCTGCGTCCCCGCCGCGATAAGGACAGCCTTAAATCCATCCTTCATCAGGTGTTCAATGGTGAAGTTTGCGTTTATCGGCGTATTATATCTGAGCTCCACGCCACGCTTAACAATGTAATCAATCTCCTTCTGGATAATTTCCCGGGGCAGGCGGAACTCGGGTATTGCTACTGAGAGCATGCCGCCTCCCACAGGAAGGGCTTCGAAGACGGTTGCCGGATAGCCCATCTGGGCCAGGAAGTAGGCACAGGATAGCCCGGTAGGGCCGGCCCCTACCACTGCTACCCGCTGGTTGTACTTCCGGGGAAACGGTTCCGACTCCTTGCCGTTGTGTTCAAAGTACCAGTCGGCGGCAAAGCGCTTGAGCGACCTGATAGCCACCGGCTCATCCAGCTCCCCGCGGCGGCAGCGCAGTTCGCAGGGATGGTGACAGATGCGGCCGCAGATGGCGGGGAAGGGATTGCGTTCCCTGATAGTATCAATCGCTTCCTGGTATTCGCCGGCGCCGATGTGGGCGACGTATTTGGGGATATTGATGCCCACCGGGCAGGTATGCTGGCAGGGCGATATCATCAAGGCATCACAGACAGCCGACGGGCACTTCTTCTCTCTGATATGAGCATCATACTCATCCCGGAAATACTTAATGGTGGAAAGCACCGGGTTGGGCGATGTCTGGCCGAGACCGCAGAGCGAACATTCCTTGACTGTCCTGGCGACGGCAAGCAAAGAATCGATGTCGCTTTCACGCCCCTTGCCCTCGGTGATGCGGGTCAGGATTTCAAGCATCTGCCGCGTCCCCAACCGGCAGGGAGCGCACTTTCCGCAGGACTCCGCCTGGGTGAAGCTGAGGAAGAACCGGGCTACCTCTACCATGCAGGTGCTCTCGTCCAGCACCACCATCCCGCCGGAGCCCATAATGGAACCCAGCCCGCTCAACCTTTCATAGTCCACGGGCGTATCGATGAAGCGGGCCGGGATGCAGCCCCCCGAGGGACCGCCGGTCAGCACCGCCTTCAGCCGCTTGCCGCGGGGGATTCCGCCTCCGATTTCGAAAATAATGCGGCCCAGAGGAGTACCCATGGGCACTTCCACCAGGCCGCTGTTGGCAATCTTGCCGGTCAGCGCAAATACGGCAGTGCCCTTGCTCTTTTCACTGCCGATGCTATTGAACCAGTCAGCGCCGCGCTCGATGATAACCGGAGTTGAAGCCAGCGTCTTGACATTATTGATTACGGTGGGCTTGCCATCCAGTCCCGACTGCGCGGGGAATGGCGGGCGGGGGCGGGGCATGCCCCTGCGGCTCTCGATAGAGGCAATGAGGGCGGTCTCCTCACCGCAGACAAAGGCCCCGGCGCCCTTCATCAGGTGGGCGGTGAAGCTGAAGCCTGAATCCAGGATTTTGCTGCCCAGAAACCCGCTTTTCCGTGCCTGCTCAAGAGCAAAACCTATTCTTTCAATAGCCAGTGGCTTCTCAGCGCGGCAGTAAATGTACCCTTCGGAAGCGCCAATGGCATAAGCCGCGATGAGCATTCCCTCGACCACTGAATGGGGGTCGGCTTCCAGGATAGAACGGTCCATAAATGCGCCCGGGTCGCCTTCGTCCGCATTGCAGATAACGTACTTCATAGAGCCGGGGGCATTGCGGCAATACTCCCATTTAAGACCGGTGGGAAACCCGGCTCCGCCGCGTCCGCGCAGTCCGGCTTTTTTTATTTCATCAATCACCTGTCCCGGAGTCATATTGAAAAGGACTTTGCGCAGGGACTGATAGCCGCCGCAGGCCAGGTAGTCCTCAATCCTTTCCGGATTTATATGCCCGCAGTTGCGCAGAATAACGCGCTCCTGTTTCCGGTAAAAGTCGATATCGGAGTAGCGCGCTATCGCCTGACCGGTCACCGGGTCGTGATAGAAAAGGCGCTCCACCGGCTTTCCATCGCGAAGGTGTGAGGTCACAATTTCTGCGGCGTCATCCTCCTGAACGTGGGTGTAAAAGATACCATCAGGCTCAATGACGACATTTGGTCCTTGCTGGCAGAAACCATGGCAGCCTGTGAAATCGAGCTTGACACTCTTCACGCCCTGCTTCGAAAGCTCAGACCTGAGCGACTGCAGAACGATATCGCCCCCGCCGGAAACGCAGCCGGTGCCCCGGCAAACCAGAACAGAACGATAAGATTCCATCTTACCTGTCCTTCCTGTTTAATAATCGGGCTACCTTCCTGGGATTCATCTGGCCGTAGGTGGTATTGTTGATGACCATGTTGGGAGCCAGCGCGCAGATTCCGATGCAGGCAACGGTCTCCAGAGTATACTCAAAATCGGCGGTAGTCTCCCCTTCTTCGATGCCCAGTTCATTCTTAACCAGTTTTAGAATGGTTTTGCCGCCCCGCACGTGGCAGGCGGTCCCCCGGCACACCCTGACCACATTCTTGCCCCGCGGACTGGTATAAAACAGAGCGTAGAAGCTGATTACTCCCTGCACCTGGCTGGGAAACAGTCCCAGCCCGCTGGCAATGCGGGGTATTGCCCGGGGCGGTATGTAGCCGTATAACCCCTGAACGTCCTGCAAAAGGGGCAGCAGGCCCCATCTCTGCTGGCGGTACTTATCTATGAGCTGGTCTACCGGCCCAAGGTCAATTTCGCTGGAAACATCTGCTTCAACCACCGGCATCAATCCTTTCCAGCCTCACGGAACACCTCTTTAGAGAAGGACTTTTGGAACGAGGGTCCAGGGCTACATCGAACAGTCCGTTGACCGGACAATCCTGAAACGAAACAGGCATGAAAAGGGTCCGCGGCGGCAGCGTGCTGGCGACCCTGATGATGGTGCTTACACTGCCAGCGGGTGAGACCATTCTGACCGCATCACCGTCATTGAACCCTAAATCCTTAGCATCGGTTTCATTGATTTCCACCCAGGCGTGCGGCGATTGTTTTCTCAGCCGCCAGGATTGCGAACTTATGGTGCCGTCGCCAGCGTGAAGCAGGACCGACCCCGATAGAAGGGTTAGCGGGTATCCGTCTTCGGATTCATCCGGCGGGACAAACTCGACCGCGGAGAACCGCTCAAATCCGCTAGGAAAGGGACCTCCGTAGAGGCGTTTTCCCCTGGAGTGATTAGTGCGCAGGCTGGCCGGCCCCCGCTCATCCGCCTCCAGGTCGGCATACTCCATTCGCTGGTATAAGGGGGCTATCTCCTCGATTTCTTCCTTAATCTGCTGAGGAGAAGAGTAGGGTACAGGATAGCCCATCTGGCTAGACAACCGCCGGATTATCTCCCACTCCGGCAAACTGTCCCCAAGCGGCTCGATGGCCTTGCATACGCTCTGGACTCTTCCTTCAAAGTTTGTGAAGGAGCCCTCCTTTTCGGCAAAGCTGCTCGCGGGCAAAACTAAGGTCGCAAGCTTTGCCGTTTCGGTAAGAAACATATCGGCAACCACCAGGAATTGAAGAGAAGACAGGGCTTTTCTGACCAGTTCGGGAGACGGGAAGCCGGAGACCGGATTCTCCTCCACGATAAACATACCCTTGATATTTCCTGCCTCTGCCTGCCCAATCATTTCCCAGGCGGTCAGTCCGGCATTGTCTGGCAGGTGGTTCCCCCACCGCTCCTCGAAGGTCTTTCTGGCCTTTGCGTCATCGAGACACTGGTAGCCGGGAAGGAAGTCAGGCAGGCTGCCCATGTCGCAGGCACCCTGCGCATTGCTCTCACGTTGCAGGGCGAAGATGCCGTTTCCCCGGTTCCCAATCTTGCCCGTGAGCATTGCCAGGTTAGCCATGGCCATCACTGCGTCTGTGCCGGTGACCTGTTGAGTTACGCCATTGCCGTAGACAATCGAGGCACGCTCCGCCCTAGCAAAGAGGCGAGCGGCGAGCTGCACATCCTGGCCGGGAACGCCCGTGAGCTTGGTAACCCGTTCGGCGGTATAAGTTTTCAGGCTTCTTGCCAGTTCAGCAAAATTCTCCGTCTTGCGGGAAACGAATTCCTCATCGAAGAGCCTTTCGTCAATAATTACCCTGGCTATGCCGTTCAGCAGCGCCACATCAGTGCCTATCCTGGGCCTCAACCAGAGGTGAGCAAAATGGGACAGCCCGGTCTGCCGGGGGTCAATAAGGAGCAACCTGGCGCCCTTGAACCTGACAGCCCGTTTCAGGGCATATCCTACCGCCGGAGCCGAAACCACCGGATTGGCTCCGATAACCACTATTACTTCTGATTGCTCAAGCTCATCGAGCGAGCCGGTGGTGACACAAGAGCCGATAGCCCATCCGAGTCCAACCCGGCTGGATGAGCTGTGCATCCGGCTCCCGTTATCGATATTGTTGGTCCCCAGAGCAATCCTGGCGAACCTCTGAAGCAAATAGTTCTCTTCGTTGGTGCATCTGGAGGAACCGAAGACCGCCAGACTATCGGTGCCGTGCTCTGCCTTTATTCGTTTCAATTCAGAGGCTATCCTGTCGATGGCCTGTTCCCAGGATATTTTCTGGAAACTTCCGTTCACTTTGAACAAGGGTGTGGTCAACCTGTCCGGACTGTGAACAAAATCGTACCCATAGCTCCCTTTGATACAGAGCGCACCTTTGTTAACCGGGCTGCTCATATCGGGCCTGACGCACACTATGCGATTGTCTTTTACTTCCAGGCGGATGCCGCAGCCGCAGCCGCAAAACGGGCAAATAGTATCCACAGTGCTGGCGCTTGTGCCATGGAACGGCTTCTCTCTCTCCATCAGGGCGCCGGTGGGACAGAGTGCAACGCAGGTTCCGCAAAAAGTGCACTCAGACTTCTCCATCGGCACATTGTTCAATGTGGCGGGCTTGGAGGTGAAGCCCCGTCCCGCATAATCAATAGCGCCCTCGACGACCAGTTCCTGGTCAGCCCGAATACACCTGGCGCAGAGGATGCATTTGGAGAGGTCTCTCTGGAGAAAAGGGTTGACTTCTTCAATCATGGCTAGCTGGGGAATCTTTTTGAAACCAACCAGCCCGATACCCATTTCTGAAGCCAGCGCGCGCAGCTCGCAGTGGTTGCCTTTATCGCACACCATACAGGTATCGGGATGACTGGCAAGCATAAGCTGGATGATTGTTTTGCGGTGTTCTTTGACCCGGGGTGAATGAGTATGGACTACCATCCCGGGTCTTAATGTTGTAATGCAGGAGGGGAGGAGCCCCGTTGAATGTTCCTCTTCCACCAGGCAAAGGCGGCAGGCGCCGGACGGGGCAAGGTGCGGGTCATGACACAAAGTGGGAATCTCAACGCCGGATTCCCGGGCCAGGTCCAGGATGGTCATGCCGGGATACCCGCTCACCTCCACCCCATTAAGGGTAATTGTAATCGCTTCCATTCGGCCCCCTTATGGTTTTGGCGATATGGCTACCTGTAGGGAACGTCTAAAATAATTGCTTGTATGAAAAATCCGAAGCACGAAAACCGAAATCCCTTCGGCAAGCTCAGGGCAGGCCTAAACAATTTGTCATCCGCCTCTGGCGGACCCCGAACGATGAAAATTCTCTCTCCCCAGCGTGGGAGAGGAACATCATTTTCTAGGTAAATCCAAAGCACGAATTTTCCGATATTCGAATTTCGAATTTTGATTCAAATATGCGCAGATGTTTATGTCATTATATATAGAGCAAGACGACACTAATTAACACTCGTATACGTGAACTGCTTTCCCTGGCTCACTGTCCTTATGCCGTTTATCAGAAGGGTGCTGGCTGCCGCTTTGGGGATAAATCCCATTGCTCCCAGATGGCGACTGGCCTGGATGTTAGCGTCGTCATCGTACTGGCTCAGCATCAGTACCTTGGCCTGCGGGCACGCCCGGCATATTTCTTTGGTGGCGTCCAGCCCATTCATCACCGGCATGACTATATCCATCAGCACCACGTCCGGGGAAAGCTGGAGGGTCTTCTCCAGCGCCTCCTTCCCATTCACCGCATCCCCAACCACCACCATATCGCGCTGTACCGCCAGCACTGCCCGCATGCCATCCCGCACCATTCCGTGGTCGTCAGCTATCAGCACCTTAATCCTCCTGGTCACCCTGTCCAGAAGCTTTTCGATGCGAAGTAGCAGTGCCATCGGGTCAACGGGCTTGGTCAGGAAGTCTTCGGCTTCGCACCGCATTCCTTCGTCTTTCCTCCATCCCTTGAGGAGTTGTTCTTCAGGGCGGGCATTGATAACCAGGAGGGGCACATCGCTAAAGCGGGGCATTTGCCTTAACCATTGATGGAACCGGAATGCGTCTCCCCTCGGCACAATAGTACCCAGGACAACCAGGTCCGGCTTGCGAGTTCTGACCGTCGTTTCAGCCTGAGACCGGCTATCGGCCAGGGCGATTTGATACCGGGGCTCCAGTATCGCTTGCAGGTTACGGGTAAATTCAGGCTCATCATCTACTATCAGAATCCTGGAATAGCCATCCATCTCACCCTCCTTCACCCCGGCTGGCATGGGATGCCGGGGTCAGTGTTTATATTTATAGAATAACCTGGTTTTGAACGGAGCGTGAGAGGGCTTTTACTTTAATACGGGAGCAATAACCCCCTGATTTGACTAAGGGATTTCCCTTGAATTCTTAGGTAGCTGTCAGCATTAAGCAATTAGCTTTTGGGGGGAAGCTATTTTAGACATTTGAATTTCAGTAATTTGAATTTGTTTCGTGCTTCGATATTCGAATTTCGAATTTAGATTCAAACATGCACAAATATCTATGTCGTTTTACCTGGAGATATCAAACGGTAATTATGCCTTTGCGCAGGGCATATTTGACCAGTTCGACACGATTACGCATACCCAGCTTGGCCATGAGGTTCGTTTTATGTCCCTCCACGGTTTTGGGGCTGATTACCAGTTTATCGGCAATTTCCTGGGTGGTATACCCCTCCACCATCAATTTGAACATGTCCCTTTCTCTGTTGGTCAATTGCTCATAGGGGTCATGGCTGACGCGCCCGTCTCCGTGCCGGTACCCTTCAATCAGGAGCCTGGCTACTGCCGGGGAAAGATAGGAATCGCCGCGGAAGACCGAGCGGATACCGACGGGAAGCTCGGAGGATGCTGCAACCTTGCTGATAAAGCCGGAGGCCCCCGCCTCGATGATTGGCAATACAAATTCCTTGTCGTCATGCTGGGTAAGGACCAGCACTTTTGTACGGGGGAATTCTTTGTGTATCCGGCGCGTAGCTTCCAATCCATCCATCACCGGCATTGAAATATCCAAAAGCACGACGTCCGGCTGATACTGCTCGACCATTTTGAGAGCTTCCGCTCCGTTGATGGCCTGGCACACCACTTCTATATCCCCGCAAAGGGACAGCAGGGAGCAGATGCCGTCCCGCACGATGGTATGGTCATCTGCTACCAATACCCGTATTTTTGGCATCCTCTTCTCTCCGTCCGATTGGGACTGTGGCGTGGACCGTAGTCCCTTGCCCCGACCTGGATATAATCTGGCAGTGCCCGCCCAGTAGCGCAACCCGCTCCTTCATGCTGAAAACGCCCCGCCCCCGTCCACTTTCTTCGATATTTGTTATTTTGGAGACATCGAACCCCTGGCCATCGTCTCTAATGCGGAATAATAGCTCATTGTTTACATATTCCAGAGTAATACTAGCATTGCTGGCCCTGGAATGTTGTGCGATATTACCGACAGCGCCTTGCACGAACCGAAAAAGCCCGGCTTCAACCTCAGGAGGTAGTCTCCTATCCATTCCCTTTACTTCAACGACCACGCTGATGCCCAGCGGACGAAGGTTACTTTCAGCATACTGGCGGATGGCTGGCACGAGGCCCAGGGTATCCAGGAGAGACGGACGCAGGTCAGCAATCAACCTGCTTATCTCTTTATGTATCTGGACTGCCATGGACTGCACCTTCTTCAAACGGTCTATGAACTCGCTATCCTGGTTACTCGCCATCTCAGCCATATCCACCAGCGCTTGGAGCTGTAATGTCAGACCGGAAAGCATCTGGCTGGTCTCATCATGGAGTTCCCGCGCAATTCTTCTCCTTTCCTCTTCCTGGGCTACCAGGGTCTGGCGGGCTAGCTGACGGTATCTTTCCCGCGCCCTGGTAAGGCGCTCGTGCAGCTTTGCCTCTTCGATAGCCACTCCAAGCTGGTCACCGATGGCGTGCAACAGATACATATCATCCTGGGTAAAGCGGTGCGGCGCATAGCTGGCAACGGTTATCACCCCCAGTACCTTGTCTTTCGCCCGGAGTGGAACACTGATGAATGCTTTTAAGCCCTCAGCGCTAACCAGGTCTTTATAGGCAACACGGGGGTCTTGAGATATGTCTTCCAGCAGAATAGACTTGCCGCTTTGAGCCACCTGGCCTGCGATGCCTTCGCCTAACTTGAGACGCACCTCCTGTATGAACGCGGGGGTAAAACCTTGATACACACGATAGGAGAGTGTCTGAGTGTCTTCGTCAAGAAGGAGGATACCCCCGATGGTCCCGTTCATGATTTTGAGCATGTTATCGAGGGCTACTTTGAGGATGGCGTCCAGTTCCCACAGGCCGCTGAGCGCCGCTGAGACACGGCTTAAGGCTACAAGCTCATAGTGGCGCCTGTCGGTTTCAATTTCCAGCTCCTGTGAATCTAGTTTATCTGGTTCTAGTTTTTCCATTTCAAGAGCCTTTTTAAGAGGAGTAAAGAATATCACGGGCGACCGTATACAACATTACCCTAAATGAAACTCCGGGATTTGTCAACTCTTGCGTGAGATTTGTCACTAACGACTGAAAACTGGACTGGGACAATACAATATTCTGGTCTGCGCTATCGGTCTTGGTATACATTGGTACAGCTTAGGACGTATTGTAAATAATGATGCCGAGGCCAAGAGGTCTGAAAGGAATGATAGGCTCCATGAAGAGATGCAGGCGCAGCATCGTGATATTCAATCTTTAATCCAAGAAATGAGGCAAGATAGAGATGAGGAAAGAGGAGTGGGAAATAGACCACCAGTCTTGTAAATATTGCGACTCTACTAACGTAATCAAATACGGCAAGTACAAAAACACGCAGTACTACTACTGTAACGTCTGCAAGCGTAAATTCTCTAATCCTGATGCTATACCCAAGATGCAGTATTCCACGTCTTTAGGAACAATGAGGTGATGGTAGAACAACTAATTCGCATTGGCTATCATGATGGCACAGAAAAACGGGTGGCATCCGCCCCTGGCGGACCTGTGCATCTGCCCTGCACTAATTTGCCAGCTTGATTGCAACATGGAATAAGATTCAGTAGAACCGATAACCGAGCCTCCCGCGAAACTGTCACCCTCCGCGAAGCTTGTCCCGTACTTGATGCGGGAGCGGAGGGTCAATAACGCATAAAGTAGATTCCCCGCCTTCGCGGGGAATGACATAATAGACATTGAAATTAAGCTATTGGCGCGTTTCGCGGGACGCTAATAACCCATCGTTGTAGATAGGAAGTAACATACGTGGTATAATAAATCAACTTTTGAGGTAGCACGTCCGTCGTATTTCTTTCTTGCCGCATATCCTGGATTCTTCCGTTATAGAGTTTTGGGCAGGACGGAAGGTTGCGCGTGCCGTTGAGGAGTCTGACGACCGGATGCATGCGAAAGCCGGAAGTGACACATTAGAGATGCCCCGTCGCACTGCCACCATAGTGCTGGTCATACTCTGTCAGGGTTTTCAAATCTTTTCAGTTTCAGGTGTCGGCCTGCTGCTCCCGATGATTCGTACCGACCTCGGACTGTCATTTACCCAGGGAGGAATGTTATCTGTAGCCACCATGCTCTCCTACGTAATCATGCAGGTCCCCGGTGGTTATCTGGCAGACCGGTTCGGGCGGAAGTGCTTGTTTGCAATCGGAGTCCTGGGCACAACCGTCCTGACCTTTACTTTTAGCCTGACGCAGGTATACTGGCAGGCGCTGGCTAACCAGGCTGTCACCGGTATCTTTCGTGCCTTTATCTTCACATCCGCCCTGGCTTTATTATCGGGATGGTTCCCACCGGAGCGCCGCGCCACTGCCATAGGACTTGGTGTAATCGGTCCTTCTCTGGGCAATATTACCCTGGATGTAGGTGGTCCGTTTCTGGCCGTCAGCTTTGGCTGGCGCGTTGCTTTTCTCAGTTTTGCCACTGTGGCCATCATTATCACTGTCGTTATGCTTCGCTTCGCCAAGGAGCCCCCTGTGCCGCTGGCGCAGCCTCAGTCTGCCCTCACCGAGTTGTTCAAGGTGAGCCGTTATCCTGCAATGTGGGTGTGTGGAGTTTTACAGTTTGTGAGGATGGCCGTACTGCAGGTCGTAACTTTCTGGTTGCCCACTCTTCTTGTGGACGAAAAAGGAATTGCTTTACAGCTTGCGGGAATGCTGATGGCAATTCAATCCGGGCTCGTTGGGGTGTCAGGCCCGCTGGGCGGCTATTTGTCAGACCGCCTGCGAAAGCCTGCTCTGGTCACGGGTTTTTCCTTCGCTATTTTGAGTATCACTATGGTGTTGCTGGTGCGGCTACATAATATTGGGCTGCTGATTATCGTTATCGCCTTCAGCGCTATTTTCGTGCAGCTTTCTTTCGGCCCATTGTTTAATGTCCCGGCAAAAATCGTCGGGGCACGGTTGGCTGGAACATCCACTGGATTCTTAAACACCTTTGCCATCCTGGGCGGCATCATTTTTACCTATGTCCTGGGAGCGCTGAAGGATGTTTCCAACTCTTTCGGGCCGGGTTTTTATACGGTTTCCGCGGCTTGCGTAATCGGCCTGGTGTTTACCTTTGTGCTGCACAGAATGCTATACGGCGCTAAAGCATCGGCCACTACTTTTCGGACACCCTCCTAACATTATGCGGTTGAATGATTTTACCACATCCCGTATACTGGAAAAAGGACTGATTCGAGGCATTGCCAGATGCAGCAGATAATCGACCTTATTGCGCTCTCTATCGGCTCCGTTGCCGGCCTGATAATAATCTACGGCGTGGTCGTCGGCATCGTGGAACTGGTGCGAGCGGAATGCAGTGTCTTTAGAATACGGCAGGAAAACCCCCCCGTTTTCGAGAAAATTCGCTATGACATCGGTACCCATTTGCTTCTGGGGCTGGAGTTTCTCATTGCGGCCGATATTATACGCAGCATAACCAGGCCAACTCTGGAGGAGCTTGCCATCCTCGGCGGGCTGGTGGCGGTAAGGACGGTAATAAGCTATTTCCTGGGACGGGAAATAGGCCAGCGAAAATAACATTGCTATTCAGCTTCTTCCTCAAATCTATTCAAAAGTGGTGCCATCCCCGCCTCTAAATCGGTAGCTCCCTTATCGACTCAAAACAGACCACATCAGGGATGTTACCAGGCGCTTTGCCTCGCAGGGTTACGCCGTCCTGGCGCCCGACCTTCTTTCCAGGGTCGGCGGCACGGGAAAGTTTGCTACGACAGAAGAAGCAGTTTCCGCTATCGGGACTCTCTCCAGCGCTGGCGTAATCCAGGACCTTAATTCCGCCTTTGGGCACCTTCAGTCGCTTCCCTACGTGAACAAAGAGCGTATCGGCGTAATCGGCTATTGCTGGGGAGGCGGAAACTCACTGCTCTTTGCCACCCGTAACAGTCAGCTCAAGGCGGCGGTGGTCTACTATGGTCCGAACCCCGCAAATATCGATGATGTGGCAAATATTGCGGCGCCGCTCCTCGGCATATATGGCGAGGCGGACACCAGGATAACGGTGAATGTGCCCGCGCTTGAAGCAGCCATGAACAAACACGATAAGTCCTTCGAGTACAAAGTGTATCCGGGGGCGGCCCATGCCTTCTTCATCGATACCGGCACACGGTATCATCCAGAATCAGCCAGAGATGCCTGGAAGGTGACTCTGGCCTTCCTGGAAAAGCATCTCAAGGGTTAGACAACCCACCAGGCGCAGGCTATCTCATCAGCGTCGGAAGAAAGAGGGCTATTTGAGGAAAGGCGAAAACCATTGCGGCGCACAGTGCGTCGGCTACGGCAAAGGGCGCGATTCCCTTGAAGATAGTGGTCAGTGGAATATCTTTAGCTATGCCCTTCATAACGTAGACAGCTAACCCCACAGGCGGAGTGATTTGTGCCATTTCTACCATAATGACCACCAGCACGCCGAACCAGATTGGGCTGAAGCCCAGCGCCGCTACCACCGGCACAAAAATGGGTATGGTAAGGACAATCATCGCCAGCGCTTCCATGAACATACCCATGGGGATATAGAGCAGCAGCATGATTCCTACCACGGATAGAGGAGGCACGCGGAGGTCGACTACCCACCTGGAAAGGCTGGTGGTCAGCCCGGTCACGGCAAGAAAGTAGTTAAATAGCATGGCCCCGATTATGATAAGAAATATCATGCAGGTGGTCTTGCCGGTGTCCTTCATGGACTTCCTGAGGTTTTCCATTGAGAACTTCTTCCTGGCAAACCAGATGATGAAAGCGCCAAAGGCTCCGATTGCCGCTGCTTCGGTGGCGGTAAAAATACCCAGATATATCCCGCCTATTACCAGAAGGAACAATGCCAGCATGCCCCAGATTCCGGATAGCGATTGAAATCTTTCTTTCCACGTGAAGGACGGGCCGGGTGGCCCCAACCTGGGATTAATCATAGTCTGGATGCCTATCACGGAAAGAAACAGGAGACTGAGCAACAGGCCGGGAAACATACCCGCAATGAAAAGCTTCCCTATGGATTCATCGGCGAGCACGCCGTATATGATAAAAGTGGCGCTGGGCGGTATGAGTATTGCCAGTGTGCCTCCGGCCGCGATGGAACCTGTAGCCAGTTTGCTATCATAACCGTACTTTTTCATCTCCGGGTAGGCCACCAGCCCCATCGTTGCCACAGAGGCCAGGCTCGAACCGGAACAGGCCGCAAAACCAGTGCAGGATGCAATCGTGGCCATGGACAGCCCGCCCCTTATCCTGCCCAGCCATTTGTACGCGGTGGTGAAAAGGTCACTGCTTATCCCGCTATAGTAGGTTATCTCACCCATGAGGATAAACAAAGGCAAAGCCATAAGGGTGTATGTTATGGACTCCGACCAAGGAATCAGCCCCAGGTTGGTCAGGGCCGGTTTCAATCCTACCACCACAACAGTACCTACGAAGCCAACGATGCCAAAGCTGATGCCGATAGGTATACCGATTGCCATGAGCAGGAAAAGCACCGCCAGCCCTATCAGCCCGATTCCCAATGGTGACATGAATATTTTCCTCTAGTCCGTTTTCTGTATGTATCAGCCGGTTTCAGTCCCGCCGTGTTGTCAGGAAGGCGCTTTCGTCCCTCTTAACAGCTGGGCAATATCTCGAAACACCTCTCCAAGCAGTTGAAGGCAGACAACGAGAGCTCCAAGCGGGACTATCATTCTCACTATGCCAATTGGCAGGCGAAGAATTGTGCTTATCTCGTTAATCCTGTATGCAAGTAATGCTGCAAGAATGCTCTGCCATAGAATCAGCGCCATCAGCCCCAGCGCCAGTAGGGAACTAAAAACCTCGATAGCCAGTTGAGACCGTGGAGAAAGTCGTTCAAAAAGCAAGTCCATTCTGACGTGCCCTTTCTCCCGAAAGGTGTAGGCAAACCCGAACCAGATAATAGCCCCCAGCGCGAACCCGCTGACTTCGAAGACACCCAGGAAAGGCTTGGTGAGGACCTTCCGCATGGTCACGTCTGCTGTCACCATTACCATTAGTGCCAGCACTAACAAGTTCCCGGTATGGTTCAATACATCGGTTATACGATTAATGACTCTCATCTTCTTACCAGGGTAGTCGCTCGCTATGGGGTCGAAGAGCGAATGTTACTAATAGTCTTAAAATAATTGGACTTGTCTTTGCGAGTCCGCCTCAGGCGGACGAAGCAATCTCAAAGACTAGTGTTATATAACAGCAATCCAATGACAATATTTTGTATCTAAATCATCGTAAAGTTAACACTAAGACACTACACTAGCTTTAGGCAAAAGGTTGAGATTGACAGTGCCGCTTCCTCGTGAATGACACATCTCTCAGTCTTTATTATTATGAGACCATTAGTAAGAATTTCTACAACGCTCTTGTGGGAAAAAGCTTACTCACTACCATGCCTCCGAATGTCTACAGGAAGTGGCATTAGTCACCGGACACCTTTTTCCTGGAGCCTCAGTGTTTTTCTTAAGATGCCAGGGATGCTCAACCATCTTCCAGGTTAAGAGCGACCCCGGCATCTCTCACGCTATCCGGACCCGAAGCACAACTTACTTCTTCGGTTCGAGTTGGGCGGCCAGAGCTTTAATCTCTTCGATTACTTTCTTTGCCGGGATGCCTTTGGCCTCAAGGTCAGATACATACTTGTCTGTAATAGGTAACAGTACATCCGACCAGCGCTTGTTCTCAGCGGCCGAAAGTGTGACGAACTCAGCCCCGGCCTTCTTGAAAGCATCGTATCCCGTAGCGGTATCCTGGTCGTACAGTTGGGCTTCATAAACGGAGGCGCCTTCTATCAGCGAATCAATCGCCGCCTGGACATCGGACGGAAGCTTCTTGAAAACGTCCGGGTTCATGGCATACATCGAACTGAAAGCAGTGGATGCTTCAAAGGGGGTCACATACTTCAAGATTTCGTAGAGTTTCATGGAATACTGGCTGGCCATGTTCAGGAAGAGGGCATCAGCCACACCTTTTTCCAGGGCTTGATAAGCTTCAGCGGAAGGGATATCTATCGGCGTGCCGCCAAGCCGCTTAATCATTTCGGCCTGGATGCCGGTGCCTCTTACCTTAAGCGCCTTGAAATCCTCCATCGCGCGGATAGGCTTCCGTGCGGAGAAGACTCCGGGGGGACCATCGGCAAACCACGCTACCTTTACAGCGGAGAGTTCCTTAGTAAGATAACCTTTTTGGTATAGCGCGTAGTGAATACGAGCGACAGTCTCGGCCTTGGATATGGGCAGGGGAACATAGAATATCTCGTTCAATGGGTAGACGCCCGTTTTCCAGGGGAAAGAAAAATAGGCAATGTCCACGGTCCCACCCAGCACCATTTCCAGCTGGGTGTTAGCCGCGCCAAGCGGCGTCCCGTAGAAGATTTCCACGTTCACCTTGCCGTTGGTCTTTTTCTGCAACTGCTCGGCCCACCAAGTCGCTGACTTGGAAATGGGATGGGTCTGACCGTAACCCGTCTGTAACCTGAGTTTGGTTGCAGCGGGAGCGGCTGTGGGTGCCGGCGCCGCGGGTTTAGCCGCGGGTGAAGTCGCCGGCGCAGGTGTTGCCGGCGCCTGGCAGCCGAAAACACCCGACAGTAAGGCCGAAACGAGAATCAGGCCCAGCACCAGGTAAAGTTTCCTGCTTTTCATTTTGTTTCCTCCTTCTCTATTTTTTGCATCCGCTTTCACAGGAAGAGATAAGTCCCCGCCCACAGTAGCTGTTCTTTCATAGATATATCAGGGGCACTTTATTCAAGCACAACAGGATACCAGCAGTCAAGGGAGAACCGGATTACTTACTATTTGCATTTGGTTGAAACTGGTTAATAGGCGTATAATCCCCCTAAGTAATGAGAGGGGGGTTATATGAATAAGAAGGTAAGTAAAATGATAGCGTTTATAGCATCGTCTGGCATCGCCCTATGGCTCGGTCAATTTTTGGCAACTGATTTAGCTCAAACCACAGGCAATATGACATTGGCGGATAAGTTGAGGTCTCCATCTACTCCATTTTATATTTTGGGGTTAGTTGTCATACTTGGAATCTTGTATTGGTTCGTTTTTCTTAGGCACGATGAATCAGATGATATAGCGGAGATTAGGAGAGACATCACACAAATAAAAAAGGCATTAAGTATTACCGATGCTAAGGAGAGTAAAAATGACCGTAACAATTCAAACAAACCCAAATCCTGAGCATTGCACTAACTGCGATTCGACCGCCGTTGTGAAGTTCGGCACGTATAAGGGCGTTCAGCGTTATTGGTGCAAAGCCTGCAAGCGCAAGTTCAAGGCAGACGGCACGCTGTTTCACATGAAAACACCCGCTAATCAGGTATCATCGGCACTCAGTATGTATTACGAGGGCATGAGTATCAAAGCTATCAAGAGACAGTTACAGCAAGACCATGACAACAGCCCTTCAACAGCCACGATATTTGAGTGGGTAGGAAAGTACACGCCGGTAGCTGCCAATGCCACGAGAGACTATCAGCCAAAAGTAGGCGATACCTGGATAGCAGATGAAACTTTTATTCGAGTGGACAAACATAAAAAGGGCGATGCGGATGTAGCAAACCCCTACACCAAGAGCAAGAAGGCGAAATGGATTGTGTTCTGGGACATCATCGACGCTGATACCCGCTTCTTGCTGGCATCTCATATCACCACGACACGAGGCACTAAAGACGCCCAATCACTCATGGAGAAAGCTTCCAAACGGGCGGGTAAACTACCGAAGGTGGTGGTCACGGACAAACTACGGGCATACCTCGATGGTATTGAACTGGCCTATGGTGCGGACGCTCAGCATCGGCAAGGCGCACCATTCGACATTGAGAATAACACGAATCTCATAGAGCGTTTTCACGGGACACTCAAAGCACGTACAAAGGTAATGCGGGCACTAAGGAACAGGGATAGTGCGGAAAACTTCTCAGACGGCTGGCTGGTACATTACAACTTTCTGAGACCGCACGAATCGTTGAATGATAGGACGCCTGCTGAAGTAGCGGGATTGAGTTATCCCTTCAAGAACTGGAAGGATGTCACGCAACTACCATTGCCACGTGTGCGCCTGACCGAGTGCCAGCCAAAGGCGATGGTTGCATCCGTAACCCCTGTCATATCAAGGCGTGTGCCACGTCTAACACGCCGCACGCCCAGAATTACGCCCAAACGCCCGCACGTTCAAGACTTAGGTGCGGGGATAATCCGAGATAGGCGTGGACAACATTTGAGGTTAAGCTAGATGGATTTCGCCGAATCAATCGCCATTCGTATTGTATTATTTATAGTGGTTGGCAATGTTCTCTTTGTATTGGTTTTTGGGATTATTCGGGCGTTAGAATGGTTATCGTTTGCTCTTAAAATAGCTCACAAGTGTCATAAGCAATTCAATAGGTGTCATGTATTCGTCAATCTTAATAAGGACACCAAGCCAAGTGCGATAAAAAGGGTCGGATGGCTGCGTTATTTTGCCATAATCAAGCACTATACTCGTAGCTCCTATGATAGTCAGTACGAGAAAGAATTTAAAAAAGAACTTCCATCGATTTTTAATATTTTTCGTTTTATTGAGTGGTTCTTCCCCGTAATACATGCCCGTATTATAAGGAGGCATTCAACCAAATGCAAACAGAA